>DATJUR010000034.1:0-21185 GCA_035502215.1 Acidimicrobiales bacterium
CATCTGTTTGGGCATGCAGATCCAAGTCATCGAGTTTGCTCGCCACGTCCTGGGCTTGAGTGACGCGCAGTCCACCGAGTTCTCACACTCTTCCTCGGCCCCCGTGATCTCGCTGCTCGCCGAACAGATCGACGTGACCGACCTGGGTGGAACGATGAGGCTCGGCGCGTGGCCAGCGATGCTGGACGAGGGATCGATCGTGGCCGAGCTCTACGGTACGACCGTGGTCTCGGAGCGCCACCGCCACCGCTACGAGTTCAACGCGCGCTATCGCGAGCAGTTTGAGGCCAACGGCATGCGCTGCTCGGGCAACTCGCCCGACGGCCGCCTGGTTGAGTTTGTCGAGTTGCCCGGCCACGCCTTCTTCGTGGGAACCCAAGCGCACCCGGAGTTCAAGTCGCGACCGGATCGACCCCACCCGCTGTTCCTTGGTTTGATCAAGGCGGCGGTGGGTCGCAGCGAGGGTCGTGAGCCGCACATCATCGATCCCTCGACGGTCGCCAGCACCTTGTGAGCGACTCCTTCCGCGTTGAAGGGGCGACCACCGTCTTTGAGTCCCGTGTCTTTCGCGTCGAGCGACGCACCATCGCTCACGGTGACGAACGTTTCGAGCGCGCCGTGGCGGTTCATCCCGGCGCGGTCGCCGTACTGGTGCGCAACGACAACGACGAAGTCGGCTTCATTCGACAGTATCGCGCCACCTTTGACCAAGAGATCCTGGAGATCCCGGCGGGCACGCTCGATGTCCCGGGCGAGGAGCCGCTGGATGCGGCCAAACGAGAGCTTCACGAAGAGATGGGGCTTCGTGCGGGGTCGTGGACGTTTCTGGGTCGTTTCATGAACTCGCCGGGTTGGTCCACGCAGGTGATGTGGGTCTACGAAGCGCGCGACCTCGAAGAGATCGAACGAGCGCCCGCGGGGGCCGAGGAATCGAGTGCCACGATTCACTGGTACGCGAAAGATCGCATTCGCTCGTTGCTGCGCGGCTCGTTTGCGATTGACTCAACAACCACGATCGCGCTGTTTCGCCTTTTCGGGAGTTTCCTCGATGACGTTTGACGACGCCCTCGAGGAGTATCTGCAGTGGATGACCATCGAGAAGGGACGCAGTCTCGCCACCCTGGAGGCGTACCGTCGTGACTTGAGGGCTCTGGGAGCGTGGATGGCCAAAAGAAACGTGGGGCTCGCAGACCTGCGCGAAGAGGACTTGGAGATCTACGTCAACGGGCTGCGTAAGAACCGTCAGGCGAATACCGTCGCTCGAACGGTGGCCTCCGTGCGGGGGTTCTTCGCCTACCTCTTCGACGAAGGGTCGTTACGCTTAGACCCGAGTGCTCGTCTCAAGGGGGGCGCGCGCGGGCGCAGCCTGCCCAAGCCGCTGAGTGAGTCCGAGGTCGCTCGATTGATCGACGCGGTACCGGCGTCGTCGGCCAGCGACCTGCGCGATCGAGCCCTGCTCGAGCTGCTCTACGGCACGGGAGTTCGCGTGAGCGAAGCGGTCGGTCTGGAACTCTCCGACCTCAACTTTGACGAAGGACTCATTCTGGTCACGGGCAAGGGCAACAAGCAGCGCCTAGTCCCCCTGGGCGACTCGTTGCGCCAGGCGCTTCGTGACTACTTGGACCCCGGCGGACGCTCGACCCTCCTGGCCGGACGCAAGAGCACGCGCGTGTTCATCAACCAGCGCTCGGGACCGCTCACCCGTCAGGGAGTCGACCTCATCGTGCACAAGCGAGCCCTGAGCGTCGGCATCGATCGAAAGCGCGTCTCAGCCCACGTGTTTCGACACAGCTGCGCGACGCACATGTTGGCCCACGGAGCCGACATTCGCGTGGTCCAGGAGTTGCTCGGTCACGCCTCTATCGCCACGACCCAGATCTACACGGCGGTGTCGGTGAGCACGCTGCAGCGCGAGTACCTCGACGCCCACCCCCGAGCCCACGACTAGAGCCGCGCGATGAACTTGTGGCTCTGGTTCGTGATCTTGGTGCCGTCGGTTGTTCTGCACGAAGTGGCCCACGGCTACGTGGCCTACCTATTCGGCGACTCCACCGCGAAGGAACAACACCGACTGACCCTCAATCCGCTGGCCCACATCGACCCGTTCGGCACGATTCTGATGCCCGCGCTACTGCTCTTGGTGCACTTTCCGGCCTTTGGCTACGCCAAGCCGGTACCGGTGAACGTCTCGCGTCTTCGCAAGCCGCGACAACAAGCCATCTGGGTGTCGCTCGCTGGTCCGGCGGTGAATATCATCCTGTCGGCCGCGGGGCTCCTCATCTGTCGCCTCACGATTGCCACGGGGTTCAACTCGTTTGGTCAAGTCATTGAGTACGCCAGAGACCCCAACCTCTTCGAGTTCGGCGAGTATCTCGGCATCGTCAATTTGGTGCTGGCCGCCTTCAACCTGATTCCCATTCCACCCCTCGATGGGTCGGCGATTATCGAACGGTTCGTGCCGCGTCGACACCTCGCTCGCTATTACCAACTCCGCGCGCGGGCCATGCCGGCGGTCTTCGTGGTGGTGATCGTGCTCTTCTGGCTGACCAGCATCGGCAGCACGTGGATCGGACACCTCGAGAACTGGTGGTTTGACCTGCTTTAGATCAGTCCCATGGCCGTCGCGGCACGTCGGTAGATCGGACCGGCCACCTCGCTCGCCTTGTGCGCGCCGCGAGTAGCGATGGCCTCGACTTGCTCGGGTGCGCGCAGGAGGGCTTCGTATCTCTCGCGCATCGGTGCGAGGGACTCGATGACGACCTCGGCCAGGTCCTTTTTCAGGTCCCCGTAGCGCGAGTAGCGAGAGGCGATCTCCACCGGGGACTCGTCGGTAAAGGCCGCGAAGATCTCCAGAAGATTCGAGACGCCGGGTTTCTTGTCCCAGTCGAAGGACACGTCGCCGTCGGTATCGGTGACCGCCTTGGCGATCTTGCGTTCGATCTCGGCGGGGGAGTCAAACATGTGAAGCGTGCCCAGGGGACTCGAGATGGACTTGCTCATCTTGCGGGTGGGTTCTTGGAGGTCCATGACCCGGGCGGCCACCGGGGGTTGGACGCCCACCGGCACCCGAAAGGTCTCGCCGTAGCGATTGTTGAAGCGTTCGGCGACGTCGCGGGTGAGTTCGAGGTGCTGGCGCTGATCATCGCCCACGGGTACCTCTTCGGAGTCATAGAGCAAGATGTCGGCGGCCATGAGAACCGGGTACGTCAAGAGGCCCACCCGATAGCCGTCCTGACGAGCGGCCTTCTCCTTGAAGGCCACCATCCGCGAGAGCTCTCCGTAGGTCGCCACGCACTCGAGCAGCCAGTCGAGTTGGGCGTGGTAGGGCACCTGGCTCTGAACAAAGATCGTGCACACCTCGGGGTCCAGGCCCGCGGCAAGGTACGTCGCGAGAAGATCGGTGGTGTTGGCTCGCAACTCCTCGGGCGTGATGTGCAAAGTGAGCGCGTGAAGGTCCACCACGCAGTAAAAGGCGTCGGCGTTCTGGGCGCGCACCCACTGGCGCAAGGCCCCAAGGTAGTTGCCCAGATGCAACGGACCCGACGGCTGCATGCCCGAGAGAATCTTCATCGTTCAATGCTAGAGGAGGCCAACCAGTACAGTTGTCCCGTGACCTTCGTCGTGACGACGCCGTCCTTTAGCGGCCCCATTGAGCTGCTCTTGCAGTTGATCTCCAGCCACGACGTAGACATCCTCGACGTGCCGCTCGCCCCGCTGGTCGACGCCTTCGTTGCGACGTTGCGTGACGACGCCGTCACACTAGACATGGAGGATCTCTCGGAGTTTCTCCTGATAGGCGCCGTATTACTGGAGATGAAAAGTCACCGGTTGCTGCCCGGACCCGAGAGCGGCGAGGTCGACGAGGAGTTCGTCGGCTGGGAAGAGCGTGACGTTCTTCTCGCTCGGCTGCTCGAGCTTCGAACCTACGCCGGCTTGGCCGATGCGTTCGTGTCGCTCTTCGAACGCGCCAGTCGGGCCTACCCGCGACTGCGCGGCGTGAACGACGGTTTTGTGGTCCAGCCTCCCGATCTGCTCGCGGGCGTAACACCGACGCACCTCGCACTGGCCTACCTGCGAGGCATCGAAGAGAAGCCGGTGCCCGTGGTGCGCTTGCATCACGTGACCGTTGACGCGGTAACGGTGGCCGAGACGGTCGCCGCGTTATCTCAGCGCCTGCCCACGATGGGGCGCTTCTCGTTTCGCCAACTGACCGAACCGCTCGTGACCCGCATTGAAGTCATCGTGCACTTTCTGGCGCTGCTCGAGCTGTGCAAGCTGGGCTACGTGGCCCTGGGTCAGGGTGCGACGTTCGGCGAGGTGCAGATCGAGTGGCTGGACTCCAGCGCGGAGGTGGACTTTGGGGGAGTGGATCGCTATGAGGGATGAGCTGTCGCTCGAACAAAAGCTCGAAGCGATGTTGACCGTGGCCCTCGAACCGATCTCCGCCGAGGAGCTCGCCGACGTCGTGGACGCCGAGGCGGACGTCGTGCGACGCACGCTCGGCGAACTGCGCGCCGAGTTCCTCGAGCAAAAGAGGGGTTTTCAGGTCGTCGAACTCGCCAGCGGTTGGGTGATGCAGTCCTCGCCCGACGTGGCGGCGTGGGTGACCAAGTTCGCCAACCGTGACGTCTCGCATCGACTGAGCTCAGCTGCCCTGGAGTCGCTCGCGATCATCGCGTATCGCCAACCCGTCTCGCGCGCGCAGATCTCCGCCTTACGAGGCGTCAACGTCGACGGCGTGGTACGGCTGTTAGAGCAGCGCGGCTACATCGAAGAGCTCGGCCGCGCCCCCGGGCCCGGTCAGCCAATCCTCTACGGCACGACGGAGTTGTTCTTAGATCGCATGGGACTGGCCACGCTCGACGACCTGCCGCCGATCGAGGAGTTCATGCCGCCCCTGGAGACCGCGAATGCACTGGCCCAGGAGATCGCCGAACGCTACGACGACTCCGAGGTGTCCTAGTTGGAGGGCGGAGAGCGCCTGCAAAAGGCTCTGGCGCGAGCCGGGTTTGGTTCGCGGCGAGCCTGTGAGACGCTGATCGTCGAGCGTCGCGTGACCATTGACGGACGCGTAGCCGAACTGGGCAATCGAGTGAATCCCGACGTCAATGTCATCTGCGTTGACGGCAAGATGGTGCCGACCTCTCAGTCCACGGTGTACTTCCTCTTAAACAAACCCAGCGGGGTCGTCACGACCGCGGCCGACCCTCAGGGCCGCACGACGGTCCTGGATCTGGTGGAGTCCCCGGTGCGTATCGTTCCCGTGGGTCGACTCGACATGAACACCGAAGGTCTCTTGATTCTGACCAACGACGGTCGTCTGGCGCACCTCTTGACGCACCCGAGTTCGGGCATCGCCAAGGAGTACCTGGTGCGAGTCGAGGGCGACCCGTCGCCCGGCGCGCTACGGCGTCTGCGCGAAGGGGTCGAACTGGATGACGGCGTCACCGCGGCGGCTCAAGTGTCCCGGGTCAGTGAGGGTCTCTTGCGCATTGTCATTCACGAGGGCCGCAATCGACAGGTGCGGCGCATGTGCGCGGCGGTCGGTCACGAGGTGACCCGTCTGGTTCGCACGAGAATCGGACCGCTCCAGGACGCCACACTCTCGCCGGGCGCCTATCGACAGTTATCCGTGAGCGAAGTACGCCGCTTGATGGAGGCCGTAGGGATGAGCGATGAGCTGGCCTCTACGATGCCTGCATGACTTCTGCCAAAGTTCGCGGACTGCGCGGCGCCTCGACGTGCGACGAGAACACCGTCGAGGAGATCAACGTCGTCACCCGAGAGCTGCTTCGAGAGATGCTCCAACGCAACGGGATCGAACACGACGATGTCATCAGCGTCCTCTTTACGACCACCCCCGATCTCACGGCGGCGTTTCCCGCCACCGCGGCTCGCGGCATCGGCTTTGGCGACGTGCCGCTGCTGTGCGCGAGCGAGATCAACGTTCCCGGCGCGATGCCCCTGACGGTGAGGGTGCTGATGCACGCCTATACCGAGTTGGAGCGCAGCGAACTGCGACACGTGTACCTACGTAACGCCCCATCCCTGCGCGATGACCTCCCCGAGTAGCCGCCGGGCCCACGTCGTGGGCCTCGGCTTGATCGGGGCGTCGGTCGCTCGGGCGCTGAGCGAGACTGGCTGGAGCGTCACCGGAACCGACGCGGACCAGAGTGTCCTCGCAGCCGCCCTCGACGCGGGGGTGGTGACGGGTTCTGGGTTCGACGACGACGTCACGCTCGTGGTCGTGGCGACGCCGGCCGGCACGGTGGGCGAGATTGTTCGCGACTACCTGATGCGCTCGCAGAGCTCCCAGCTCATCGTGACCGACGTCGCGGGAGTCAAGGGGGCGATCGTCCACGAGATCGGCGATCCGCGCTTCTTGGCGGGCCATCCCATGGCCGGCTCTGAGCAACGGGGTCTGAGCGGTGCACGGGCCGATCTGTTCCGGGGGTGCACCTGGGTCCTTACTCCCACCGCGGCCACGCTGCCCGCCACGTACACCACGCTGCACGGGATCTTGCGGGAACTGGGCGCCAATGTGGTGGCCGTAAGCGCCCAGGACCACGATCGCCTCGTCGCGGTCGCGAGCCACGTGCCGCACCTGTTGGCGGGCGCGTTGATGAACGAGGCCACCCGCGTGGCTGAGCAGGACGCGGTGCTGCTGCAGCTGGCCGCCGGCGGCTTTCGCGACATGACCCGCGTGGCGGCCGGCGACCCGGGAATCTGGCCCGACATTCTCTTCGAGAACCGTGAGGCGATCGCGGTCTCGCTCCTCGCACTCGAAGAGCGCCTGGCGCGCCTGCGCCAGGCGCTGAGCAGTGACGACCACGACGCCATCGCCTCGGATTTAGCGCTTGCTGCCTCGGCCCGGCGCCAGCTGCCCGGTCGCGCCTTGAACTCCGAGAACCTCGCGTACCTGCGCGTCGCGGTCAGCGACCAGCCTGGCGTGCTGGCCGCAGTGACCATGGCCGCCTCGGAGATGCTCGTGAACATCTACGACATCGAGATCGCCCACGGCATCGAAGGGTCAAGCGGCACCCTGTTGCTGGCCGTCGACGCACTCCAAGCGGACAGGTTCAGCGGCGCTTTGAGCGAGCGCGGGTTTCAGGTCGGTCACGAATGAACGACGTCGAAGTAGTGACCCACGCGTCCCAGCTGCGAGGTTCGCTGCGCGTTCCGGGCGACAAGAGTTCATCGCATCGGGCCCTCATGCTCTCCGCCCTGGCGAAGGGCGAGAGCAGTATTCACAATCTCTCGCCCGGCGAGGACGTGCGTGCGACCAGCGACTGCGTGGTGCAGTTGGGGGCAACTCGCCGCGACGAGGACGGCGTGGTCTACGTGACGGGTCCCGAGCGCGGGCTGCGCCCCAGCGAGCAGGATCTGGACTGCGCTAACTCCGGCACGTCGATGAGACTGTTGTGCGGAATTGTCGCCGCCCTCCCGGGACGCCATCGCCTCGTGGGCGATGCCTCTCTCTCACGACGCCCCATGGATCGCGTGGCTATCCCGCTCGGGCTCATGGGCGTCGATCTCCAGGGCCAAGGTGTGACCTCGACCGCACCCCTCGAGATCACCAGCCCGCTCAAGCTCCAGGCGATCGACTATCACGTGCCAGTCGCCAGCGCTCAGGTGAAGTCAGCCATCTTGCTCGCGGGGCTCTTCGCCTACGGAGAAACTCGAGTGCACGAAGACGTGCGGACTCGTCGCACCACCGAAGACATGCTCCAGAGCGCGGGGGTCGAGGTCGTGAGCGACGACGTCGGCTTGGGTCGCGTCGTGCGAGTCGTGCCGGGACGACCTACGCGACATGACTGGCGTGTTCCCGGAGACCCGTCGCAGGCCGCCTTCTTCGCGGTGCTCGGGGCTATCCACCCCGACGCGACGCTGGAGGTCCTGAGTGTCGACGCCTCAGACGAGCGGGTCGGCTTTGTCGGTGTGCTCGATCGCATGGGAGCCGACGTGCGACTCGACGACCGCGAGGGATTTCACGTCCTGCACGCGCGTAGCTCGTCGCTCGTGGCGACCGAGATTCACTCGAACGACGTGCCATCGGTCGACGAAGTGCCGGTCTTAGCCGTGGCCGCGTGTGCGGCGAGTGGGGTGAGCGCCTTTCGCGAGATGGGCGAACTTCGCCACAAGGAGTCGGACCGCTTCGCGGGGTCCATGTCACTGGCGATGAGCCTGGGTTGTCGAGTCTGGTCAGAGGGTGACGACTTCTTCATCGAGGGTCTCGGTTCGGCCGAGCGATTCCTCCAATTCACCTTCCACGGGGCGCTCGACCATCGAATGGTGATGGCGAGTGCGGTGGCCGGATGCGCGGGAAACGGCGCCACGATCAGGGGAGCGGGCACGGTGTCGTCTAGCTATCCCCATTTTTTTCGCGACCTAGCATTGCTCCAATGAGCTCCCAGGTGATCGCAATTGACGGACCGGCGGGTTCGGGCAAGTCGACCATCGCGCGCGCGCTCGCGGACTCGTTGGGCTGGTCGTTCCTCGACACTGGGGCCATGTACCGGGCGGTTACTCGCGAGGCGCTGGACCGGGGACTGGACCTCGACGACCAGGACGCGCTCGCTCGACTGGCCCACGACGCCGTCATTTCTACGGTGCCGCGGGTGAGCGTGAACGGGCGCGACGTGCACGACCTGATCCGAGGTGACGACGTGAACGAAGCGGTCTCGGTGGTGGCGGCCAACGCTCGGGTGCGCGCCGAGATGGTCAAGCGCCAGCGCGCCTTTGCCGCCGCCCAGCCCGTGGGCACGGTCGTGGAGGGCCGCGACATCACGACCGTGGTTTTTCCCGAGGCCGGAGTCAAGGTCTATCTGACGGCCACCTTGGAGGAGAGATCTCGGCGTCGCGGCGAGGAGAGTGAGGCGTCGGTCGTGCGACGTGACGTCGTGGACTCGACCCGCGAGGCGTCACCCTTACGCCAAGCCGACGACGCGCTCGCTCTAGATACGACGGGTCGCAGCGTCGCCGAGATCGTGGAGGAGATTACGCAATGCCTGAAGCAGCGGACCTCGTCCTAAATCCGAACAAGACACTGGTCTACCGGATCTGTGCGGCCCTGGTCGGGGGCCTCGCCCGGATTCTTTTTCACCCGCGCGTCACGGGCGCCCAGAACATTCCCCTAACCGGCCCGGTGTTGATCGCGCCCATCCATCGCTCCAACGTCGACTTTGCCTTCACCCTGTTCATCTCTCGGCGCAAGGTGTTCTTCATGGCCAAAGAAGGTGTCTTTCACCCGGCCATCTTTGGGGCATTGCTCACGCGTCTGGGCGCGTTTCCCGTGAATCGTCACAGCGCGGATCGTGAGTCCATGCGCTTATCCGAAGAAGTGCTCAAACGCGGTCAAGCGCTCGTGCTGTTTCCCGAGGGAACACGTAAGTCGGGCGATCGAGTCGAGCCGCTGCACGACGGGGCGGTGTTTCTCGCGGCGCGAACCGGCGCCGCGATCGTGCCCGTGGGCATCGCGGGCAGCGAGAAGGCGATGCCGGTGGGAGCCAAGTTCCCCCACTTCGCCAAGATCGAAGTCGTGGTAGGAACGCCACTGGATCCACCGACCAGCGAGGGGCGCGTCTCGCGCTCCCAGATCACCGAGAAGACCGAGGAGCTGCGCGAAGCCCTAGAGGACGTGTATCGCCAAGCGCGTGAGAGACTCGCGACCTAGCGCTCGCGCCACCAGGTGCCAAAGACCACCTTGGCGTAGCGAAAGCCAAACAGCCAATTCTTGCCCTTCTTCGTGGTGCCCGAGGCCCGCGGGTACCACACGGTGGGAACTTCGCTGGCACGCCAGCCCCGCTTGAGGGCGGTAATGAGCAGCTCGGCGGTCTGGTACTGCTCCTGGGTAAGGCGATCAACGACGTCGGCGAGCATCGTGACGCGAAGCGCGCGATAGCCAGTCGAGGTGTCGGTGAGATTGGCGCCGGTCATCTTGTTCATGACGAGCGAAAAGAACCGCACGCCGCTCTTGCGCACGACGTCGGTGGTCTTGTCTTCGCCCAGCACACGACTGGCGACCACGAAGTCGGCCTGATCGCTCTGTAGCGGAGCCAGGATCTGGGGCATCTCGGCGGGGTCGTTCTGGCCGTCGGCGTCCAGGGTGACAACGTACTTGACCTGGTGCTCGATGCAGTATCGATAGGTAACCTGCAGGGCCACTCCGTGACCGAGGTTGACGGGAAACTCCAGCACCTTGACCCCGGGAAACGAGCGGGCAATCTCCGCGGTCTTGTCGGAGCCTCCGTCGACGACCACGAAGGTGGTGTAGGGACTGCCATTGATGGTGTCGGGCATCTTCTTGAGGACGTCGCCGATGTTGCCCTCTTCTTCGTAGGCGCAGATCGACGCGACGATCTCGTCGGGTACGAAGCCGGGATAGTCGGCGTCAAAACGGTCTCGGGCCTGGGCAATGGCGAAGTCGCGCAAACGCGAGATGCGCCGCTTCTCAAGGTCCTCGTTTGACATCTATCTCCTTCGAAGAGGGCGCCGTGATGCGCCAACTCAGCTGGCGGGCCGCGGTTGTTCGGTGTAGCAGTCTACCGAGGTCCTACAAACCTCGGCGCCTAGGCAGAGATCACCTCAGACGCCGTGAACTCTCGGTCCGCCTGTGCGTCAAAGGCGGTGGGTTCTGGTGTGGCAAAGATGACGTCGACGAGTGCGGTGAGTGCTTTGAGGACTTCACGCAACTCGGGCGGCGGTGGAAAGTACTCGTCTTCGACGGTGACCGAGAACACGGTGATACCGTCGCGAGGCTTGAGGTGATCGAGCACCTCGTTGACCAGGATCTCCGGCGCGGAAGCACCCGCAGTGACCGCGACGACTCCCGCGAGGTCGTCGGGTAGTTCCTCGGCGCCGTTGACGCGATACACCCGAGGACAACCTTCGGCCTCGGCGACCTTGACCAAGGCCACGGTGTTCGACGAGTTGGCGGAGCCGATCACGACCACGGCGTCGGCCTTCGAGGCGAGTTGGCGCAGGGCCGCCTGGCGGTTCGTGGTGGCAAAGCACAGATCACTGCGACCCGGCATCCAGATGTCGGGAAAGATCTCCTGGGCGTACTCTCGTAGATCCTGCCACTCGTCCAGGCTCAGTGTTGTCTGGCTGAGTAGGGCCACGGGACCGTCGTGGCCATCGATCGCGTCGATATCTTCGCGGGATTGCACCAGGTGTACGGCCTCGGGTGCGACCGCCATGGTGCCGACGGCTTCTTCGTGGTCTTCGTGTCCGACGTACAGCACGGTGTAGCCCTTTTTCGCTCGGACCTTGAGTTCGTGGTGCACCTTGGTAACGAGAGGGCACACGGCGTCGATCACGGTGCCCCCGGTGCGTCGGGCGGCCTCGATCACCTCGGGTGGCGAGCCGTGGGCGCTGAGCATGATGGGTGCTCCGGGTGGCACCACCCTCACGTCGTCGATGAAAATGACGCCCACGGATTTGAAGTGATCGACCACGAATCGGTTGTGAACGATCTCGTGGTAGCAGTACACGGGTGGCTCAAAGACGCGGGTCATCCAGTCCAGCGCCTTAATCGCCTTTTCGACGCCCGCGCAGAATCCTCGAGGGGCCGCCAGTACGACCTTGTCCACCGTCACGCTCTCAAGCCTAATGGGGGGTCTTTCGAGGCGAGAGTCGTCGAGAGTCGACCAAGCGTGCGCGTCGTGGTTGTGCGCTGCGAGCCCTTGCGCACGAAGATCGCGCGACGCTCCACCAGTAGGCTGACCTAGTGTTTGGCGCTCAAAATTGTTCGTGTGCGGTTCTTTGGGCGTCCGAGAGGGTTCGTCGCCCGCAGTACTCGGGGTTGGGGTGACCAAGCCCCAGGTCGTCGTTGTGGGACGCCCCAACGTGGGTAAGAGTTCCCTGGTTAACCGCCTGGCCGGCCGGCGAGTTGCGGTCGTCGAGGAGCAGCGTGGTGTGACGCGCGACCGCAAGGCAGTGGAGGTTGAGTGGCGTGGGGTTACCCTCGACGTGGTCGACACGGGAGGGTGGCTCCAGGCGGGTGACGAGCTCGAAGCCAAGATCTCCCAGCAGGCCGAGGCGGCCCTGGCGAGCGCGGACCTTGTTCTTTTGGTCGTCGACGTCGCTACCGGGCCCGTGCAGGAAGACTCAACCGCGGCGCGGTGGGTGCGTGCGTCCCAGCATCCCGTGATCTTGGTTGCGAACAAGGTCGACGACCAGCACCATGAAGTCGGTGGGTGGGAGTTTCTCTCACTCGGTTTAGGAGAGCCGTTCTTGTTCAGCGCCCTGCACGGTCGCGGCGCGGGTGACCTACTGGATCGCATCGTCGATGAGCTCGGCGCAGGGACCGACGCGCAGGAGGACCCCGTCGAGGACGACGGGGCGTTGCGGGTGGCGATTGTGGGGCGTCCCAACGTCGGTAAGTCGACGTTGTTCAATCAGCTCATCGGCGAAGAGAGAAGCGTCGTGCACGACATGCCCGGGACCACGCGCGATGCGATCGACACGGTGGTCCAGAGCGAGTCGGGTCTGGTTCGATTCGTCGACACCGCCGGTATGCGAAAGCGCGCTCGCACCGAGGCGGGCCTGGAAACATACGCGGTGCTGCGAAGCTTGGAGGCGCTGGATCGATCGGACATCGCCATACTGGTCATCGACGCCACCCAAGGGGCGACCGGTCAGGATCAACGCTTGGCCGAGCGCATTTCGGCGGCCGGTTGTCCCTCGATTGTGGTGCTGAACAAGTGGGAGCTGGTTGCGCGCGATGATCGTGACGCGGTGCTCGCGAGCGTGGGCGACAAACTGGCCTTCTTGGGAGATGCCCCGGTCATCAAGACCACGGCCCTGTCGGGCAAGGGCGTGCATCGGCTGTGGCCGGCCTTGTCCCACGCCGCCACCGACTACGCCAAACGTGTCCCCACCGGGGTGCTCAATCGCGCTATTCGCGACCTGCAGGTCAAGCAACCCTCGCCGACGGGCAAGATTCGTTACGCGGTTCAGGGCGCGAGCGAGCCACCGACGTTCACGCTGTTCGTGTCGGGACGCCTCGCCCCGACGTATCTACGCTACGTCGAGCGCAGCTTGCGAGAGAAGTTCGAACTGGGCGCCTCTCCGATTCGAGTGCGCGTTCGAGTCGAGTAGTGGCCAACTGGTGCGAGACCTGTGATCGCCCGGAGGAGGGCGATGTCTGTGAGGTGTGCGGCGCGCAGGTCACCGTCACCGAGCGCGAGCCCGTTCCCTGGCGCTGGCGTCTCTTCGCGCTAGCGGCGGTCATCTACATCGGGTGGCGGATGTATCAGATAATTTCGTGGATAGTCCATTAGGAGGAACGCCGTGCCGATCTACGCCCTGGGTGATCGCGTGCCCCACATCCACGAGGACGCGTACGTCCACCCCGACGCCGTGGTCATTGGAGACGTGCACATCGGTGCGGACTCGTCGATCTGGCCCACGGCGGTTCTGCGCGGCGACTACGGCACGATCATCATCGGCGAGCGAACCTCCATCCAAGACGGCACGGTCGTGCACGCCGTGGACGAATATCCAACGGTGATCGGCAGCGACTGCGTGATCGGCCACTTGGCGCACCTCGAGGGCTGCACCATTCACGATCGGGCCCTCGTGGGCAGCGGCTCGATCGTCCTGCACCAGGCCGTGGTGCACACGGGGGCGACGGTCGGCGCGGGAGCTGTCGTGCGCAACAAGATGGAGGTACCGGCCAACTCCTCGGCTCTGGGTGTACCCGCGCAGATTCGCGCTGGCACCAGTGAAGAGAGCGTGGCCGTGGCCTCGGCCGCTCTGTACGCGGAGAACGCCCGTCGGTTCCGCGAGGAGTTGCGTCGACTCTAAGAGTTCGAGATGGTGACGAGGCGCTCGAGGACCTCGCCCGCGCGACCGTCGAGAACCGCCGCACTGGCTGCATCGAAGCCGTCGCGAAGTGAGCTGGCGCGACCCGCGACCAACAAGGCGAGCGCCGCGTTCGCACAGACCGTGTCGAACACGGGGCCCCGCTCACCGGCCAGAAACATTCTCGTCACCGCTACGTTCTGTGCGACGTCGCCCCCGCGCAGATCGGCCACACGGTGATGGATTCCCACTTCGGTGCCGGCGTCGACACGTTCGCGAGTTCGACCCTCTCGGGTGACGATCTCCAGGGTTGAGGGTGACCCGAGGCTCAGTTCGTCCAGGCCATCGTCGGCACTCACCAGCACGGCGTGATCGATTCCTCGGCGATACAAGACCTCGGCCATCTTGTCGGCGAGGGGAGTGGACGCCACGCCGATCAGCGAGCGCCGAACCAGGGCGGGGTTGGCCAGGGGGCCCAACGCGTTGAAAATTGTTCGAAACTGCAACGAGCGTCGCACCGGAGCAAGATTCGCGAGCGCGGTGTGAAAGACCGGAGCGAACATAAAGCCGAAGCCCGCGCCACGAACGCAGGCCCGCACCACATCGACGGGGGCATCGATACGAACTCCGAGTGCCTCCAGTAGGTCGGCGGATCCCACCGATGACGAGGCGGCGCGATTGCCGTGCTTAGCGACCGGCACGCCGCAACCCGCCACGACGAAGGCGGCCATCGTCGACACGTTCACGCTGTGCAACTGGTCACCGCCGGTGCCCACGATGTCGATTGCCTCCACGTCGAGCGAAAATGTCGTGGCGCACGCAATCATGGCGTCGACGAACCCGGTCATCTCCTCAACCGTCTCGCCCTTGATGGTGATGGCGGTGAGGAAACTCGCGATCAGCACGCCGTCGACGCGTCCGTCAAGGATCTCGCGCAGGGCACCAGACGCCGCGTCACGTTCCAGACTTTCTCCGCGCACGAGCGGATTGAGCACGTCAATCGCGAAAGACTCCACCGTTAACTCTGTGGCGCGGGCGGCGTTGACATAGCGTCACGATACTCGCGGGGTAGTCATCTGGCGCCCACAACTACGCTTTGATGATGGCGACTACGTACCTCGACACCATCCTCGCGACGCATCGGCGCCGCGCGGCTCAGGACACTCGCAACTGGCGCGAGCGAGCTGAGAGCGTGCGCTACGACGGACCCTCGTTTATTCTCGTGCTCCGTCACGGTTCCTCGCCCTACGTCAAACTGATCGCCGAGATCAAGCGTCGATCGCCCTCCAAGGGAACGCTGGCCGCGGATCTGGACGCCGGTGACCTCGCCGCCATCTACCGAGACGCCGGCGCCAACGCCATCTCGGTGCTGACCGACGAAGAGTACTTTGGCGGGTCCCTGAAGGATCTGGTGGACGTTCGCCGCCGCGTCCCCCTACCCGTGCTGCGCAAGGACTTTACGGTCAGTGAAAATGACATACTCGACGCGGTGGAGTCGGGGGCCAGCGCCGTGTTGCTCATCGTGGCCGCGCTCAGTGACCTCGAACTTTCCTCGTTCATCGAGCTCGCGGAACGCTGCGGTATCGACGCGCTCGTGGAGGTCCACGACGCGGGCGAGGTGACGCGGGCCCTTGACGCGGGGGCCAAAATTGTCGGCATTAACCAGCGAAACCTGCATACCTTCGAGGTCGATACGCATCGGGCGGCCTCACTGATTGACGCATTGCCCCGCGACTGCTTGGCGGTCTGTGAGTCGGGCCTCGGAACGCTCGAGGACGCCCAGCGAGCCGCCGAAGCGGGTTTTGACGCGTTGCTCGTGGGTGAGGCGTTCGTCACGGCCGACGACCCCGCCACGGTCGTGAAGTCCTTCGCTCTCGTGCCGAGTAGCCAACGTGCGTGAGGCGTGGAGCCGGGGTTACGTCAAGGTATGCGGTGTGACCTCAGTCGAGAACGCGTTAGCCGTGGTCGCCTCGGGCGTCGACGCGATCGGCGTCAACCTGGCGACTTCTCCGCGCCGTGTGACCCCGGAGCGAGCCAAACTCATCCGTGAGGCGACCGAGGGGAGCGTGCTGTGCTGTGGGGTCTTCGCCGAGAACGAAGACGAGGAGATTTCTACCTACGTGCGCGCGCTTCGCTTTGACATGGTGCAGTTGCACGGAGCACTGGGGTCGGCACTCTACGACGACCTTCGGCGTTGCAACGTACGCATCATCAAGGCGATCAGTATTGAGAGCGAGGAGTTCGCTCGCTTTGACGACGACCTCGTCGACGCAGTTCTGGTTGATGGGCCACGACCCGGCTCCGGCGCTGAACACTCCTGGGACGCCCTGGCCACTCGCGCCTTTCGCAAGCCGGTTATCGCCGCCGGTGGACTCACTCCTCAGAACGTGGCACAAGTGATCGCGGCCACTCAGGTCTGGGGAGTGGACTGCGCCAGTGGCGTGGAGAGCCAGCTCGGAGTCAAGGACCCGCAGTTGGTCGAGGCCTTCGTCACCTCGGCTCGCGCCGCGTGGCACGCCGGCGAGGAGTGACGTGGCGGTGATGGGTACTCCGGACGCGCGGGGGCGCTTTGGGGACTTCGGCGGACGATTTGTCCCCGAGGCCCTGATGCCCGCCTGTTTGGAGTTGGAAGAGGCCTTTATCAGCGCGTGGAGCGACCCGGCCTTCGTCGCGCAGTACCGCCAAACTCTCGCCGACTTCGTCGGTCGACCGACGCCGGTCACGCCGCTACCTCGCCTGTCCCAGAAGCTCGGCGTGCGACTCTTCGCCAAGCGAGAGGACCTAGCCCACACGGGCTCGCACAAGATCAACAACGTGGTGGGCCAGACGTTGCTCACCCAACGCATGGGTAAGACCCGCATCATCGCCGAGACGGGAGCGGGACAACACGGAGTGGCCACCGCCACCGGCGCCGCCCGCCTGGGGCTGGCCTGCACCGTGTTTATGGGCGAGGTGGACACCGTTCGCCAGGAGCTCAACGTCTTTCGCATGGAACTGCTGGGCGCGCGCGTCGTTCCAGTGACTTCAGGATCACGAACGCTCAAAGACGCGGTCAATGAGGCGATGCGCGAATGGGTGACCTGCGTCGCTGATACGCACTACTGCATCGGGTCAGTCATGGGCCCCCATCCCTTCCCGTGGATGGTTCGAGAGTTCCAGACGGTCATCGGGATGGAAGCAGCCAGCCAGATGAAGGATTTGGGTGCGGGCACGCCCGACGTGGTGGTGGCGTGCGTGGGCGGCGGTTCCAACGCCGCGGGCGTCTTCGCGGGGTTCGCCAACACAGACGCACGTCTCATTGGCGTCGAGGCAGCGGGGGGAGCGGCGATCGGCATCGGTTCTCCCGGGGTGCTGCACGGAATGCGCTCGATGATCCTCCAAGACGAGTTCGGTCAGATCGAAGAGGCTCACTCGATCTCCGCCGGCTTGGACTATCCGGGTATCGGACCCGAGCACGCACACCTGGCCAGCACTCAACGCGCCGAGTACTACGCCGTGGGCGATGACGAGGTTCTCGACGCACTGTCGCTGCTCAGCGAGAACGAAGGAATCATTCCCGCCCTCGAGACGGCCCACGCGCTGGCCTGGATCACCCGGGAGGTTGGTTCTCGCGTACCCGTGGGTGCCACGATCTTGTTGAACCTCTCAGGCCGCGGCGACAAGGACGTCGCCCAGGTACGTTCGCTCCTGCGAGGCGAGTTGTGAAGACCCTCGAAAGCGCACTGCGCGCCCTGCGCGCGAGCGGTCGCACCGCTCTGGTGCCCTACCTCATGGCCGGAGCGACGCCCGACTGGGCCCGCCACGTCGAAGCCGCCGCCCTCGGGGGGGCGGACGCGATCGAGATTGGCATTCCCTTTTCTGACCCGATGATGGATGGGGTCGTTATCCAAGAGGCCGGGCTGCGAGCGCTGGCGGCGGGCACCACGTTCGAATCAATCGGTCGCCAACTCGAAACCGTCGACGTCGGCGTCCCGTTGATCGCGATGACGTACTACAACATCTTCTTGCACCACGGATTGGAACGCAGCGCGGGGCGCCTGCGCGACTTCGGGATCTCGGGGGCGATCGTGCCCGACCTGTCGCTCGAAGAGTCCGCGGAGTGGACCGCGGCGTGTAGCGACACCGACGTGGCGACAGTTTTTCTCGTTGCCCCGTCGACCCCGTCGTCGAGAGTCGAAGCCGTTGCCGGGCTCAGCGAAGGTTTCGTGTACGCCTCGGCGCGCATGGCGGTGACCGGCGCGAGTCGCGAGGTGGGCGAGGGTGACGCCGTGGTTCGTCGCGTGCGAGCGAAAAGTGACCTTCCCGTGTACGTCGGGATTGGTGTGAGCACCCCCGAACAAGCCGCCGCGACCGCCCGGGTGAGCGATGGCGTCATTGTCGGCTCGGCGCTCGCGCGCGTCGTACTGAGCGGTGAGGGAGCACACGGAGTCGAAACCTTCGTGCGACGGTTCCGTGACGCGATCGATCAGTCGGCCACCGCCTGAGAGATTTCTTCTCGTTCATCAGGTGTGAAAGGCGCTGGTTGCAACCGTTTTCACGTCGCGCACGCTGCCGTCGTCCAAGCGTCGCAGACAAATCCAACATCGCTGATCCGCGTGGGTTAATAATTCCAATGGACCCCCATCTTGGGGGTTGCACGTAATCCAATACCTGGGGGTGTAAATGGCTGAAGAAAGAGTTGCGGATCCGGGCCCATTAGGACTGGCCGGTTTCGCGATGACGACTTTTGCTCTGAGTAGTTGGAACGCCAACATTTGGCACGGAGCGGGTCTTGAAGCGGCATTGGCATTGGCCTTCTTCTACGGAGGAAGCGCCCAACTGCTGGCCGGGATGTGGGAGTTTGTGCGCAAGAACACCTTCGCCGCACTCGCGTTCACGTCATACGGAGCGTTCTGGCTTTCGTTTTATGCGCTCATTAAGTTTGGTCTCCCGGGAGGCGGTGCGGACACTGTTCCCATCTTCTTGTTGGGGTGGTCCATATTTACCGTATACATGACGCTGGCGGCAACCAAGACGAACAACGCGGTCCTGACGGTGTTCGTTTTGTTGTCGATCACCTTCATCCTTCTGACGATCGGAAACTGGGGGACAACCCACACGTTCACCGACATCGTGAGGACGGGTGGATGGACGGGCCTGGCCACAGCGGCGGCGGCGTGGTACGCGTCCGCGGCGGGGGTGGTGAATGCCACGCACGGCAAAGTTGTGCTACCGGTAGGTCCACGAGGCTAACGTAGGGGTCACTGGTGGCTTGCCACCGGACCCAACCGCCAACAGCGCCCGTGCCATGAGGTACGGGCGCTGTTGGCATTTACGCGCGAGTGAGAACTACTGTCGCACTAGTCGCGTTACGCACCAGATCTGGTGTCACTAAATACTTTCAATAGTTGGACTGGAGTAGGTCATGAGTGAAGCAAGGCTTGAAGCATGGCTCGACGAAACGCGGAGTTTCGCGCCGAGTGCGGAGTTCGCCAAGCAGGCGAACGCGCAACCCTCGATCTACGCCGAGGCGGAGGCAGATCCGCTGGCGTACTGGCGTAAGCAGGCCGATCGACTCACCTGGACGAAGGAGCCCACCAAGACTCTCGAGTGGGATCTACCCTTCGCCAAATGGTTCAGCGACGGCACACTGAACGCGTCGTACAACTGTGTGGATCGCCACGTCGAGGCAGGCAAGGGCGACAAGGTGGCCTACCACTGGGTGGCCGACGCCGAAGGCGAGACGCGCACCATCACCTACGCGGACCTGCAAAAGATGGTCGCCCAGGCCGCCAACGCCCTCACTGAACTCGGGGTGAAGTCAGGCGACCGCGTCGCGGTCTACATGCCCATGATTCCCGAAGCGATCGTCACGATGCTCGCGATCGTGCGCCTTGGCGCGATGCACTCGGTCATCTTCGGCGGCTTTTCTGCGGACTCGCTGTCCAGTCGCATTCTGGACTCGGACTGCCAGGTGGTGGTGACCGCGGACGGAGCGTTCCGGCGCGGAGTGGCGAGCCCACTGAAGCCGGCGGTGGATGAGGCGCTCAAGAGCTGTCCAAATGTACGCGCGGTACTGGTCGTCCAACGCACCGGAGGCGACGTGGAATGGACCGAAGGGCGTGACTACTGGTGGCACGACATCGTCGACCGCCAGGCAACTACTCACGCGTACGAGTCCTTCGACGCCGAACACCAGATGTTCATCATGTACACCTCGGGCACCACCGCGAAGCCCAAGGGCATCTTCCACACGACCGGCGGCTACCTCACCCAGGCCGCGACGACCTACTACAACATCTTTGATGTCAAGGCGGAGACCGACATCTGTTGGACGGCGGCCGACATCGGTTGGATCACCGGTCACAGTTACATCGTCTATGGACCACTCATCAATGGGGTGACGTCGGTGATGTACGAAGGGCTCCCGGACTCGGGTGGTCGCGACCGGTGGTGGAAGATCATCGAGCAGAACAAGGTCTCGATTCTCTACACGGCGCCCACCACGATTCGCACCTTGATGAAGTGGGGTCACCATCATCCGGCGGGCCACGACCTCTCGAGCCTGCGCCTGCTGGGAACGGTGGGCGAGCCCATCAACCCCGAAGCGTGGATGTGGTACCGCGAGAACGTTGGCGGCAGTCGTTGTCCCATCGTGGACACCTGGTGGCAGACCGAGACCGGAGCGATCATGATCTCGCCGCTGCCGGGTATTACGACGACCAAACCGGGTGCGGCTATGAAGGCGCTGCCCGGCATTTCGGTTGACGTCGTCGACAATGAGGGCAAGAGCGTGGGAAACAACGAGGGCGGCTACCTGGTGATCACTCAACCGTGGCCGTCGATGACTCGCGGCATCTGGGGGGACCCGGAGCGATTCAAAGAGACCTACTGGGCTCGTTTCCCCGGGGTGTACTTCGCGGGCGATGGTGCCAAGCGCGACCAAGACGGCGATCTGTGGTTGCTCGGGCGTATCGACGACGTCATGAATATCTCGGGACACCGACTCTCGACGACCGAAGTGGAACACGCGTTGGTGGGATACCCGGGCGTGGCGGAGGCCGCGGTCGTGGGCGCCAGCGACGAGGTGACCGGCCAGGCGATCGTAGCCTTCGTGACACTGAAGCTCTCGGCCGACGAAGCCGAAAAGGACCACAGCGCGACCGTCCACGCGTTGCGCGAGCACGTGGCCAAGGTGATCAGTCCGATCGCCAAGCCTCGCCAGATCATCTTGACCCCGGAGCTGCCCAAGACGAGGTCCGGCAAGATCATGCGCCGGCTGCTGCGCGACATCGCCGAGGGCCGTGCGCTCGGCGACGTGACGACACTGCGCGACCCGGCCGTGATGGCCGAGTTGCAGCAGCAGGTGGCCGCCGCTCAGGCCCAGGAAGACTGAGGGC
>DATJUR010000035.1:0-3270 GCA_035502215.1 Acidimicrobiales bacterium
TGAGCGCGTGCGCGAGCATGATCCGCTGCTGCTCGCCGCCCGAGAGAGATCCCACGCGCTGATCGGCGAAACGCCCGGCGTCCACGGCGTCGATCATCTCGTCGATGAGGGCTCTTCGCTTGCGTGACGGCACGGGCATGCCGAGGCGCTGGCCGTCGAGCCCGAGGCCGATCAGGTCTCGAGCCCGCAGGGGCACATCGGGCTCGAGACCCAACTTTTGTGGAACGTACCCGATGATGGTCTTGCGACTTCTCGGGGCACCGTTGATGAGCAGCGTGCCCTCGTAGGGCGTGACCAGGCCCAGCACGGTGCGAATGAGCGTCGTCTTGCCCGCACCATTGGACCCGATGAGGCCGATGAACTCACCCGCCTCGAAGGACACCGACACGTCGTGCAACACCGTTCGACCCCCGAGGGCGACAGATACGCCCTCGAGGGACAGGATCGGTGGTCTGTCGCTCATGGCTATAGCTTCTGAGTCGAGGTGCCATCCTTCACCGCACGAGTGAGCGCTTGGGTCTCGGCCAGCATCCAACTCTGGTAGCTGTAGCCAGGCGTGGGCATTGTCTCGTAGACGCCCACCACCGGGATGTGCGCCTTCTTGGCATCAACGATGAAACTCGCCGTGAGCGCGTCGGTCACCTGCTGATTGTAGACAAATACCTTGACCAGGTGCTTTGAGAAGAGGGACTGCTGGTACGACACGTCCTGGGGGGTGGGGTCGACGTTGTTCATGATGTCGGCCTGCAGGGTCCAGTGGGTCATGTTGTCAATTCCCATCGCTTCGAGCAGGTAGTCGCTGACCGGCTCGGTACTCGCTACCGGAGTGCCAAAGTACTTGGCCGCGAAGTTCGCGATTGCCGCGTACCAAGGCTTGAGCGCGTTGAGGAATTTCGTCTCGTTCTTGGCGAAGTACGACGCGTGACTGGGTTCGATCTTCGACAGGTCCGTGACCAGCGCGGCGGCCACGTCGGGCATGGTCGCGTCGTTGTACCACAGGTGGGGGTTGGGGGTATCGGTCGGGAATCCGAGCAACGCCTGGGCCGAGATGACATCGCGCTTGGGGTTCGGCGCCGACTTCTCGATGGTATTGATCCAGGAATCGTATCCAACGCCATTTTGAATCACGATCTGGGCCGAACTGATCTCAGCGGGAACGGCGGGGGTGACTTCGTAGTCGTGGGGGTCCGTGTTGGGGTTCGATTCGATGGACGTGACCGACACATATTTCCCACCGATTTGCATCGCGACGTTGCCGTATTCGTTCTCGGCCGCGACAATGGATATCTTCCCTGATGCCGCGCCCGCGGGCGACGGTTGGTAGACCGACACGAGGCCCGCGCCAACCACGAGTGCGGAGACAAGAGAGACTCGAAGAGCTGAAAATAAGTTAGATGCCATGGCAGCGACTTTAACAGAAATGGAAACGATTGCAAATAAGGCCTCTCTGGCGCGCGTTCTCGCTACTGTGACTACGTGGCAAACACACGTGCTCGCGCAGTCAACACATCGGAGATCACGCCCGAAAGCGGCCGTCAGACGCGCCAAAAGAGGGCTCTCACCGGGGTTCTGGAGGAGTCCGACCAGTTCCTTTCGGCCCAGCAACTCCACGCGGCGCTGCGCCAGCGCGGCGAGAGCGTGGGGCTGACAACGGTGTATGGCCAGCTACGAACGCTCTCGGAGGCGGGTCTGCTCAGCGTGCTGCGAACCGACAGCGGTGAGCTTCTCTACCGACGCTGCGAGACCTCCGACCACCACCATCACCTCGTGTGCCGATCGTGCGGCGCGTCAAGCGAGATCCAGGCGCCCGAACTAGAAACCTGGGCGATCGGTGTAGCGGACTCGCGCGGCTACGAGGATGTGACTCACACCTTTGCGATCCTGGGTACGTGTCCGGAGTGCGCGGTCACGCGCTAGGACGAGTCTTGGCGCACCACGGCGCCGATTGATCGATGCTCGGCGAATGGAGCCTGGGAGGATGTGCAGGTTCAGGACCTTGTTCACATGTGAGTCGCGACATCGTTCATAGTCGCGTCGTTGACGATGGGAGATGTCCAAAGCCCGTGTCATTGTCCTGTCCGTCGTCCACCAGGGCCTGAGCAAAGCGGAAGCCGCTCGTCGCTACGACGTCTCGTGGCGCTGGGTCCATACCCTGGTCTCTCGCTACCACGACGGGGGATGGGCCGCGGTTGAGGCGCGCAGCTCTCGTCCGCACTCGAGTCCCCAGCGCATCAGCGATGAGGTGCGCGACGCCATTGTGGCGCTGCGTCATGAGCTGATCGCCGAGGGCCTGGATGCGGGACCGGAATCGATCGCAGGGCAGTTGGCCAACCGGGGACATCACGCCCCCGCCACCTCGACCATTCGACGAGTGCTGCTCGGCGCGGGTCTCATACGCCCCGAACCCAAGAAGCGACCGCGTTCGTCGTTGCACCGCTTCGTGGCCGACCAACCCAACGAGACCTGGCAGGGCGACTTCACCCACTGGCAACTGTCGAACGAGAGCGAGGTCGAGATCATCAACTGGCTCGACGACCACTCGCGCTACCTGTTGTCGATGACCGCTCACGAGCGAGTCACCGGAACCGTTGTTCTCGACACGTTTTCTCACTGCGTGAACGCCTTCGGGGTTCCCGCCTCGACGCTCACGGACAATGGAGTGGTCTATACCGCGCGCTTCGTGGGCGGCAAGAACGCCTTTGAATACCTGCTCAGCGCCCTCGGGGTCGACCAGAAGAACGGCTCACCGGCTCACCCCCAGACCCAAGGAAAGATTGAGCGGTTCCACCAGACTTTGAAGCGCTGGCTGCGCGCACAACCCGCGTGCGACACCCTCGAAGAACTCCACGAGCAGCTCGATCGCTTCCGCACGATCTACAACGAACGGCGTCCGCATCGCTCCCTGAAGCGACGAACACCGGGTTCGGTCTACCGAGCAACCCCCGCAGCGTCGCCTCGAAGCGACTCGTTGAGCGCCCATTACCGGGTGCGACTGGACATCGTCACGAAGGACGGCAAACTCACCCTTCGTCGAGCTGGCCGTCTGCATCATCTCGGGATCGGAATCGAATATCGACGCGTGCGCGTCATCATGCTGGTCGACGAGAACCAGGTGACCGTGACCTCGCTCGACACCGGCGAAGTGCTCGCGCTCAACAACATCGACCCTCACGCCGGCTATTGGAGGAACCAGCTGCGCCCACCAGGTCGTTGGCCCCGAATCTGAACGATGTCGCGACTCATATATGAACGGTGTCCCGACTCATCACA
>DATJUR010000036.1:0-3196 GCA_035502215.1 Acidimicrobiales bacterium
GTGAGGGCGTCGCATCGTTCGCCAAGGCCTACGATGACCTCCTGGCGACCGTTGCGTCAAAGATGAAGTCATGACGACCCGCGAGGAGACGACGCGCGGCGCCGAGCTCCTCAGCGCCACGGCGCACGAACTGGCTCCTCGCGCCTTCGAACGAGCCCGAGCGCTCTTTGGACAGGTCGTGACGTACTCGCCCAAGGTCTTCATCCCCCTGACCAAGCTGTGCCGCGACCGATGCGGGTACTGCACGTTCGCCCGGGCGCCGGCCCACGTGGCGGCGGCCTACATGAGCCTGGACGAGGTCATGGCCGTGGCCCAGGCCGGACGCGAAGCGGGGTGCAGTGAGGCCCTCTTCACCCTGGGCGAGCGGCCCGAACTTCGCTACGACGACGCGGCGCGCTGGCTGGCCGCGCGAGGGTACTCCTCGACCGTCGACTACGTCGCCTCGGCGGCTCAGATGGTCCTCGAAAGCACCGGTCTGCTGCCTCACGCCAACGCCGGAGCGCTCTACGAACACGAACTGGCCCAGCTGCGAAGCGTCAGCGCCTCCCAGGGGATGATGCTCGAAGTCCTCGCGGACGTACCCGCGCATCGCCTCGCGCCCGATAAAGTGCCCCAGCGTCGACTGGACACGTTGCGCTGGGCGGGCGAGCTACGCATTCCCTTCACCACGGGTCTGTTGGTGGGGATTGGCGAGACGCGCGCAGACCGCCTGAGAACTCTCGAAGCCATCGCCGAACTCCACGACCAGTACGGACACGTCCAAGAGGTCATTATCCAGAACTTCTTGCCCAAGGCGCGCACCGCGATGGCCCACGAGCCCCCCGCCAGCGACGAGGAGTTTCACTGGACGATCGCCGCAGCCCGTTTGATCTTGCCCGACGCGATCCATCTTCAGGCGCCGCCGAATCTCAGCGACGATCCCACGCAACTCCTGGACTTTGGCATCGACGACTTCGGCGGGATCTCTCCGGTCACGGCCGACCACGTCAATCCCGAGCGCGCGTGGCCCGCGCTGGAGACACTCGGCAACGAGAGCGCCCAACGTGGGTTCCACCTCACCGCGCGCTTAACCGTCTACCCCGAGTACGTCGCCGATCGCACTGACTTCCTCGACGAGCGCGTACGGCCCTTCGTTCTGGCCGCGGCGGACGCTCACAGTCTCGCCCGGAACGACTCGTGGTTCTCGGGTACCGATCACACTCCCCCGGCCCGGCCGAGGTCGTCGACGACGACCAGTGCGCTACGGGGGCTGCTCGCGCGCTATGAGCCGGGCTACGAGTTTGATCGCGGCGAACTCATCACACTCTTTGGCGCCCGCGAGGGCGATTACAACGCCGTGGTGGACTTGGCCGACGCCGTGCGCGCTGACTTGGTGGGCGACGAGGTGAGTTTCGTCATCAATCGCAACATCAACTACACCAACGTGTGCACCTTCAAGTGTCGATTCTGCGCGTTCTCCAAGGGACCGCTGTCGCTAAACCTGCGCGGGGACCCGTACCTGCTCACGTTGGACGAGATCAGCCAGCGCGTGCGCGAGGCCGAAGAGCGGGGCGCGACCGAGGTCTGCATGCAGGGCGGCATTCACCCCAACTTTGACGGTGACTACTACATCGAGGTCATCGCCGCCGTGCGGGCCGCGTCGCCGAACATTCACATTCACGCCTTTAGCGCGCTTGAGGTATTCGAAGGCGCGCGTCGATCCAACCAGGATCTCGCGACGTACCTGACCCGCCTCAAGCAGGCGGGTCTGAAGACTCTGCCGGGCACCGCGGCCGAGATCTTGGACGATCCGGTGCGCGCGATCTTGTGTCCCGACAAGATCAACTCCGACCAGTGGCTGGAGGTGCACCGCACCGCGCACTCAGTGGGACTGCGATCAAACATCACCATCATGTTCGGGGCCGTCGAAGGGCCCGACAGCTGGGCCACGCACCTGCTGCGCACGCGCGACCTGCAGCGCGAGACAGGTGGCTTCACCGAGTTTGTGCCGCTCCCCTTCGTGCATATGGCCACTCCCTTGTTCTTGCGTGGTCGCGCGCGCAAGGGACCGACATTTCGTGAGGCGGTGCTGATGCACGCGGTGGCACGACTCCACTACGCGACACTCATCAACAACATCCAAGTGAGTTGGGTGAAGATGGGTGTCGAGGGCTCCCGGCGGATCCTTCAGGCCGGCGCCAACGACCTCGGCGGAACGCTCATGGACGAAAACATCTCTCGCGCCGCGGGGGCGACGCACGGCCAAGAGATGGACGTGAACGCACTACAACAACTGGTTGAACCACTCGGTCGCCCCTTGCACCAACGCAGCACGCTGTATCAGACGTTGTAGCGATGACCTCATTGATTGACACCCTGCTCAACGACATCGCCAACGACACCGCGATCTCCGACGAGCGTCGAGACCTGTTGCGCGAACTCTTGGCGCGGGTGGTCGCCGTGGCCGACTCGCCGGCTCACACTCGTGATCTGCACGTGGCGGTTCAGGCTATCGACGAGCTGCTCGAAGCTTTCGCGCTCTTCGAAGCCCAGGGCGATCGGCCCAAGATCACGATCTTCGGGTCGGCTCGCACCCCCGCCGACGCTCCCATCTACCAAATGACCATTGACCTGGCGCGCGCGATGGCCGAACGCGGCTGGGTGATCGTTTCGGGCGCGGGGCCGGGCATCATGGAGGCCTCCGCGCGGGGTGCGGGCGAGGCGAACACGGTGGGCATCAACATTCGTTTGCCCTTCGAACAGAGGGCCAATCAGTACATCGCGGCCACGAACCTCGTGACGATGAAGTACTTCTTCACTCGAAAGGTCGCACTCACGCGCCCGTCGATCGCCTTCGTGGTGATGCCCGGCGGCCTGGGCACAATGGACGAACTCTTCGAAGTGCTCACGCTCCTTGACACCGGCAAGACGAATCCGGCACCGGTCGTGCTCTTGGACACCCCGGACGGTGAGTTCTGGCACGAATGGATGGTCTTCATGGACCGGGCCATCGTCAAGAACCACTACGTCGCCACCGACGACATGTTTCTTGTTCGACTCGCGACGTCGATCGACGAGACGGTGGATGAGATCGAGCACTTCTACTCGAACTATCGCGGCTTTGAGATCGTGGGCCAGCGTGGGCGGATCTCTCTTCGCCACGAACCCACCGACGCGCAGATTGAGGCGCTGGCTAGAGCCGTACCCTGCTTCGGCG
>DATJUR010000037.1:0-11602 GCA_035502215.1 Acidimicrobiales bacterium
GAGGGTCTGGCGATCGTCGATAAGGCCGCGCGCGCCGGGGACGCCGAGTTCGCCGCGGTTCCCAATGACGCGGGCCAGGGTGACACGGTGTCGGTTCTTCACGTCCAGTACCCCGGCGAGATCATCAACTATCGCTCGATGGGCAACACGCCACTGTGGTTGGCCCTGGCCTTTGCGATCGGCATGACCATCGCCTTTGGACTGACGATCACGTCCTCGGTTCGACTACGTCGGCGCGACCTGGCGCTGCTCAAGACTCTCGGCTTCACTCGGCGCCAGATGCGTTCGTCGATTGCCTGGCAGGCCAGCGCCGCGGTCACCGCCGGGGTCGTCGTGGGCATTCCCCTGGGCATCCTGGCGGGTCGAGAGCTCTGGACGCTCTTCGCCAAGGAGATCTACGCGGTACCCTTCGCCGCGATACCGATCCTGGCGCTGGTCGTCTTGGGCGTGAGCGCTCTGGTGCTGGGCAACCTCGTCGCACTAATTCCCCAGCACCTCGCGGCGCGTATCCCCGCGGGCATCGCTCTTCGGGCGGAGTAGGACGGCGCACCGGGACTGATGCTCGCTCGGGTTACTCCGTGCGGAAGGTCAGGCCCGGAGAGGTGCGAGCCGCGCTGCGCCCGGGCCACGCGGCGGTAACGACAGCGATCAAGATCGTGCCGAGTCCGACCAAGGTGAGGGCAGCCACAGGCACCGTGGGATAGGGCACGGCGTTGATGTCGCGCGCGAACAGGGTCCAGAGCTCTCGACCCGCCAGGATGCCCAGGGGAATGCCCGCGAGCACGCCCACCACCGCGTCAACGCTCGCCTGGTAGACGATCGCCGAGGCCGCGGTACGTCTGGTAAGCCCGAGTGTCTTCAAGATGGCCAGATCACGGCGCCGACGGCGCACCGACGTGGCCAGCGTGACCGCGAGTGCGCCCACCGCTCCCGCCGCGAGTGCGGCCGCCAGGAGTACTGGAGTCATCCCGATGGATCGGTAGTCGACAATCTGGGCGGGTCGCTGCACAGCCAGGACGCTGACGTCGTTGCCGGTCGCGTTGGGGTCATGGGCAAAGGTCGCGTTCGCGAGAGCAGCGACGCGCTCGAGGTTGGCTCGTCCGGCATCCGCACTCACCCCTCGGCGCAGTCGAACGAAAACCAAAGCGGGGCCATTGAGGTTGGGGTCTTTGTTGGCGAGGGCCCGGACGAATGTCGGGGGCTCGAAGCCGCTCGGTAGCAAGGCTCCCGATCCCATCGACGTGTGGTCGGCGACCGACGTGGCGTAGCCCACGGCGGGAAACGTGGCCGTGCCCACGATTCTGAGCGTGGTGGGAGGAATGTAGAAGGTTTTGTCTGCGGGGGTGTTGTACGAAACCGTCACGGTTTGGCCGATACGGCGGTGCAACTGGGCCAAGGTCTGATTGCCCAGCACGATCTGGGAGTTCGTGTCAAGACCGTGTCCGGAGAGGATAGGTGGCATGACCTTGGCTCGTGGTGATGCGATGAGCACAGGCACTGACAGACCATCGATGGTGACGTCGGTGTACTGCACACCGCTCCAGGCGCTGACGTCGTGGTCGTGCTCGAGGCGAGTAATGGCACTCGGCGGCACGACGTTGGTGGGGTTCAGCGCGTAGTTCCAGTTCCAGCCGTACAGGGACGGACGTGAGATCAGCGTGTTCAGCCCGCTCGCGAAGGTCAGTGTTGTGGCCATGAGGGTCACCGCCAGGATCGAGCCGAAGAGCACCGCGCGCACCGGAACGTCGTCGCTGCTTCCTCGCGGTTCGAGTGCGAAGTGAGCGCCGAGGGCGGCCGCAGCGGGAATCGGGAGGGATCGCACGTGACGCAAAGTCGCCGAGGGGGTTCGCGTCGCGATCGTGGCGCGCTCGCGGTGTGCGGCGCTCGCGATGGCGCTGGCGAATGAACAACCGAGGAGGACCACAAGCAGGACCAGGGCACCACCGATGAGAACCGGTGCGTCAAACGAAAGACCGCGATCCGGGTAGACAGCTCGCACCGGTCCAAGCGGGGCCAGGGGGGAGAGCGCGAGTGCCGTCACGAGCGCGAGGAGGACTCCGGCCACCGCGCTCGCGACGACTCCCACCAAAGTCTCCAGCAGTAGTTCGCGCGGACTCGCGCCCACCGCGCGCAGGATGCGTCGATCGTTCAGGCCGCGCCGAACCAAACGAGTGATCGACTGCATCGAAAGAAGAAGACAGATGAGAGCTGCAATCACGCCGAATGCCCCCAGGGCCACCGATATGGGCTTGAGCGCTAGTTCGACCGTCGAGACAACGTGCGACGTGACGTGAAACTCATACGTGTAGCCCTCGGGCACGAGCGAGGTCAATGTGTGCTCGACGCTGGCGAGGTGGGAGTCGCCGTCGCGCAGTTGAATGTTGTACTGAACTGGTTTCAACCAGGATGGGTCAAACTTTGCTGCCCTCCGTACGAGTGCCGGGGAGATGAACGCGAATCCGTACGCCTTGTCGACGTCGTCTTGAACGATCTCGGTGCTTTCTGCCACGATCCCCACGACGCGGGCCTCAATGAGCAGGTGAGGCTTGACCCGAGGGGTGCCGAAACCGGGCAGGTCCGCCTGGCGGGGTTCGTAGAAGCCGAGCGGTACGGTCTGACCGAGTCGCACGCCCCAAATTCGCTCCGCGCCAGCAGTGATCACGATCTGATCGATATGGGAGGGATCGGCGAGATGTCCGGCAAGTACGGCCAGTCGATCTTGTTGGGTGAGATAGCCGTCGGTACTGCCGGCCACTACGACTGAGTTCACGGTGTTCAGACGCGGCGCACCTCTCGAGTTGAGCGGAACCGCGGCGCCACTTTCCACCGTGCGAACCTCCGTGACGTCCGCCATGTGCTCAATTGTCCTGGTGATTGACGGCCCGGCAGATCCGGTGTCGTCGGAGTAGACGGCCATGCTCAACGTCGAGGGGTTGGTGCTGGCAAGAAACGTCGGGAACGAGGACTGGGTTCGTCTCGCTCCGGCGATCGATCCCATGGCCAGTCCGCCAGTGAGTGCGATGAGCAGGATCAGGCTGAGGTACGTACCGCGCCGGCGCGCGAGAGTTCCGCGAAATCGGTACCACGCGACGTTCCACGCTCGGCTCCTCACCGGGCCACGTCCCTTCGGGGGGCAAAGAACGTCATTCGTCGCGCAGCACCAGTGCTGTGGGCGTGTGGGCGGCTACTCGACCGGGTTCGACGGCGACCAGATTAGCCAGAAGCAGTGAGCCGACTGCGATCAGAGCGATCGCGACGCCGGGCACACTCGCGACGGGCACCGCGTCGATCTCGTCGGCAAACAGAGTCCAGAGGGTTCGCCCGAGCACGACGCCGATCGGGATTCCGACGATGAGTCCCACGCCCACCGCGACACTGGACTGCCACGCAACCGCCGAGGCGAGCTGGCGCCCGACGAAACCGAGACTCTTTAGGAGCGCCAGCTCTCGGCGTCGACGCCGTACCGAGGCGGTGAGGGTGAGAGCGAGCGCCACGACCGCGCCCAGAGCCAGTCCCCCGCCGAGGATTGCCGGCGTCGTGCCCATCGAGCGATAGTTGGCGATCTCGGCCGGTCGCAGGTGGGCGACAACTCCTCCCGCGGATCCTGAGTCGCCCTTGTCGCGATTTATTGTGTGAGCGATCACCCGAAAGCTCTCGAGCGCCTTGGTGGTGCTCACCCCCGCGCGCAGGCGGATGAGAACGGCGTTGGGTCCGAGGACCGTGTTCTGCTGGGTGTTGAGCAGATTGGTCGGAAACTCGCTCGGGGCGACCAGCCCGCCCGTGCCCATCTCGATGCCCTTGGAGATGGGGGTCATCGTGGCGGTCCCCACGATCGTGAGAGACGAGGGTTTCGATCTCCCGTTGGAGAAGGTAACGGTCTGGCCGACGTGTTTGTGCAGCTGGGCGAGGGTGGATTTGCCGAGCACGATCTCATTGGGCGCCTCGAGGCCGTGCCCGGAGGTCACGGGAGGAGCGACCGCGGAGTTGGGCTGTTCGACCATCATCGGCACCGGCGTGCCGTCCAGCTCGGCCGTGGCAAAGTTGGCACCCGACCACGCCGCGACGTAGGGATCGCGGTTGAACAGCCGGGTGACCTGAGGCAGGGGCATATCTTCCTCGCCCGCGAAACCCGACAGCATGGCGTAGTTCCAGTTCCACCCGTACAGCGAGGGGTGCGAAACGAGATTGTTGAGGCTGGCCCCGAAGGTGAGCGTGGAGACGAGCACGACAATGGCCAAAACGGCTCCCAGGGTGGCCGACCTGACGGGTGCGGCGTCTGGCCCTCGACCGGACTTGAGCGCAAAGCGCAGTCCCGTGGCCAGTGACAGGGGTAGGGACGACGCGCCGAGCACGCGGCTGACCCAGCTGCTGGCTTCACGACGTATTTCACTCGCGGGCCGGTCGAGCTCACGGCGGGCCATGATCAGCGCGGTGAGCAAAAGAATGAGAGTCAGAGCGAGGAATCCGAACCCGAGAACGGTCCAGTCATAGGACACTCCGGGATCGGGGTACACGGGACGCACGGGCCCAAGCGGCGCGAGCGGCGACAGGCAGATCGCCAGAGCCACCGCCAGCAGCGCCCCACTCACGACAGCGAGTGACGGCCCGAAGAGTTCGCTTCCCACCGTCATGGACAAGTCGGCGCCCAGTGCGCGCAGCGTGCGCGCGTCGCGCGCGCCGGATCTCACGATTCGTCCCACCATCTGACCGGCGATCAAGAGCACGGCGAGCCCGGCGATGGCGCCGAAGACCCCCAGGGCAATCGCCTCGGGCTCGATCTCTTGCTGGGCCTTGGCGACAGTGGCCGCGGGACTGCTGCCCTGGCCAACGCCAAAGCGCGCAATTGGATCGACTCGGTCGATCTCGCGATGAACGCGCGCCACGTTGGCGGGTCCTCCACGCACCTTGATGGCGGTACCCGAGTAGTAGGCGCAGCAGTTCTCCAAGCGCTCGGTGAGCTTGGGTGAGAGCAGCACGACCGCCGAACCCAACTGGTCGATCTCGTCCTGGACCACCGAACTGTTAAAGACCACGACGCCGACGATCGTCACCTTGGGAAAGAGGTACGGGGGCCCGTTGTAGGTCGACGAGGTGGCCTCGGCGTCGCTGTAGAAGGGTATGGCAATCACCGAACCGACGTGCACGCCAATTTCCACGGCGGCTTGCTCGTTGATGACGGCTTCGTCCGGGTGCCTCGCGCTAAAGAGGTGACCGGACACCAACGTGACACGATCCAGCGTGAGGAACTCCGAACCGCCAATGATCGTTGGTGGCGTCTCACCCGCGGTGAAGTGCGGATGAAGGCCCCTCACGCCGTTCAAATTGACGTTGCCGTCGAATCCCACTTCCACCGCCGTGCGTTCCACGTCGGGCAGGCGAGCGATCTTGGCGTTAAGCGCTGGTTTAAAGCCAGTCTTTTGGCCAAACTGAGGGTCGTCGTAGGCGGTGAAGGCCTGAGTCGTCGCCGGATCAGTACTGCGCCAGTAGATCGGAAACGACGAGTCCGTGCGTCGCGCGCCCGCCACCGACGCCAGGGCCAGACCACCGACGAGGCCGATGAGCAGGGTCAGGCTCAAGTAGCTGGTCCACCTGCGCGCGAAGGTGGCGCGCAGGCGGTACCACGAGACACGAAGGATGCGACTCATGCCCCTGGCGACCCCCGAAGTGTGATGGAAGAACTGCCAGAAATACTGTCAGCGCACGAGCTCTCGTGCGCAGGTGGCTGGCAACACTTTGGCGCGTCGTGCTAGCACGTCAGCGCCCGAGCGCCTAGAGACTGGGCGTGTCGGGCGGTAGTCCGAGGTCCGACGAGCCACCGCCTTGGGCGTTCGGCGAGCCGCTGGGTGTTGTACCTGGAGTGGGTGTCGTAGCAGTCGGCGCCGCCGTGCTCGCAGGCGGCGGGGGCTCCCAGGGTGGGGGCGATGGAATGGGAGTCGCACCCGGTCGAAGCTGGCCGATCCCCGCAGCCAGCATGATCGAGTTCGGTACGCGCAAGATCCCGTCATCGCTCATCACGGTGACATAGGTGAGTCCGGTGCCCAGGACCTTGACGTCCAGCACGCCCGTCACGCCCGAACGAATCCGAATGGTGTCGCCCACCACGAAGGGTCGCGCGAACAACATGACGACCGCGGCGAACACGTTGCCCAGACTCTGCTGGGCGGCGACGCCCAGGATGATGCCCGCGATGCCCGCCCCAATCAAAAGGTGATCGAGCGACACCCCCAGCACCGCGAGCAGCGCGATGATCAAAATGATGTATCCCAGCCCGTACGTCACGAGGCGTATGGTTCCCCCCGCGCCGGCGCTCGACTGGCGCGACACGAAGCGTCCGAGGGCGCGCGAGAGGTGCACGATGGCGTAGCCTCCCGCGATCACCAGGACGAGGGCTGCCGCCCAGCCGTAGAGTTTCTGATGGAGAGACGAGTGTTCGATCTTGCCAAAGGCCCGGCCGAGACCGAGGGCGGTCATGGCAATCACCGCCGATACCGATCCGATGATCCACTCGGTCTTGAGTGAGCGCTTGGCCGCGCCCGAGATGCTCCTCGTCACTGACGTCAACTGTATAGAGACGTCGCGTTGAGAAGGGTGCTTCGTGGATTCGCGCGGCGATGCGCGCTCTAAGGTTGATCGAAGCATGACGCAACGACCGATGACCCACGCCGACGACGAGCCCGTGATTCTCACCCAGGATCTGACCAAGCAGTACTCGGGCATGGAGGGTGCAGCGGTGGACGGGCTGAACCTCGCGGTGCGTTCGGGGGAGATTTTTGGCCTGTTGGGTCCCAATGGCGCCGGCAAGACGACCACCGCCGGGATTCTCACCACGCGCGTCATCCCCACCTCGGGCAACGCCTACGTGGCGGGAATCGACGTGCGCGCCCACCCCGCGCTGGTTAAACAGGTCTCGGGCATCGTCTCCCAGCAGAACACCCTCGATCGCCAACTCACCGTGTGGGAGAACCTCTACTTTCACGGGCGGCTCTTTGGCATCAGCGCCAAAGAGTCGCGCGAGCGCGCCGATGAACTGCTCGGGCGCTTCTCGTTGTCCAACTGGGCCAAGGCATCGGTCTACGCCCTCTCGGGCGGCATGGCCCAGCGTCTGATGGTGGCCCGGGCGATCTTTCATCGACCCGCCGTGCTCTTTCTGGACGAGCCCACCGCCGGCCTTGATCCACAGAGCCGCTTGGCGCTCTGGGAGATGCTGGGAGAACTCAACCAAACCGGCCAGACCGTGGTGCTGACTACTCACTACATGGAAGAAGCCGACGCGCTGTGTGATCGCGTGGCGATCATGGATCACGGCAAGATCCTGGCGCTGGACACTCCAGCCAACCTCAAGCAGAGCACCGGTGCGGACACCATCGTCACGGTCAAGGTATCGCGCGACGGCGAGAAGCTGGCGCAGGCCCTGGAGCGAGAGATCGCCGGCATCGTGAGCACACGAGTCGTCGACAATACGGTGAGCGCCCAAGTCGAAGGCAGCGACCGACTGGTGCCGCGCGTGGTCAACGTCGCAGAAGCCTCCCACGTTGAGATCATCGACCTCACGGTCGCCGAGCCCACGCTCGAGACCGTCTTTATCAACCTGACCGGCAAGGAGTTGCGCGAATGACGGTGACGAGCATCGAGGCGGTGCCGACTCGCTCGGTGTTCGACGCCAGTCGCCGGGCAATGGGTGGGTTGTTGTTGCGTGACCTGGTCGTGCTGCGCAAGACGTTCCGTGAGTTCGTGTTGCGCACGCTGATCCAGCCCTTCTTACTGTGCTTCGTGTTCTTGTTCGTCTTTCCCAAAATCGGCCAGGCCGTCGGCGGTGGCGGGCCGGGTGCGTCGACCGCGTTCGCGACGATCCTGGTTCCCGGCGTCGTGGGGATCACGATCATGTTTCAAGGGGTGCAGTCGATCGCGCTCACCATGGCTCAAGAGTTCGGGTTCACGCGAGAGATTGAAGACCGCGTCCAGGCTCCCTGTCCGATCTGGCTCGTCGCCGTCTCGAAGATCATCTCCGGCGCGGTCCAGGGGCTGATCGCGGCGGCCATTGTCTTTCCGATCGCCTCAGTGGTGCACGCGGCGGGGGTGAAGGCGGACGTCTCGCTGCACTGGTTGGTCATTCTCACCCTGGTGCCGCTGGCGTGCGTCACGATGGCGGGGCTGGGACTGATCCTGGGCACGTCCTTTGAGCCTCGCAATATCGGACTGATGTTCGGCTTCATCATCTTGCCCATCACGTTCTTGGGCGGCACCTACTACCCCTGGACGCACCTGGCGCCGGTCAAGATTGGCAGCTTTCACTGGTTGCAGACGATCGTGTTAATAAATCCACTGGTCTACGTCAATGAAGGCATGCGCGCCGCATTTACCAACGCTCCCCACATGCACCTCTACGTGATCTACCCCGTGATGCTCGGGTTCTGTGTCCTGTTCTTGGCGCTGGGGTCGCGCAACTTTCGCCGCCGCGTGCTCTCCTAGCGCTCGTCACGGTCAAGGCGTCCTGGGCTCAACGAGTATCGTGACCTCCTGATGGTGCTCTCGGATCGATCGATCAAAGAGGCGCTGGAGCAGGGCCGACTCGTGATCGAGCCACTCGGCGAGGACTGCATTCAGCCCTCCTCGGTGGACGTACACGTCGATCAGTATTTTCGCGTCTTTCGCAACTACACCCAGCGCGTCATCGACGTGCGCGAAGCCCAAGAGGACCTCACCGAACTCGTCGACGTGGGCATTGAGAACCCGATGATCCTGCACCCGGGCGAGTTCATGCTGGGCTCGACGACCGAGCGCGTCGCGCTGCCCGACAATCTCGTGGGTCGACTCGATGGCAAGAGCTCGCTGGGTCGCCTGGGTCTGGTCATCCACTCGACCGCCGGCTTCATCGACGCCGGCTGGGACGGACACATCACCCTGGAGCTCTCCAACGTGGCGAACCTGCCTATCACCTTGTATCCCGGGATGAAGATCGGCCAGATCAGCTTCTTTGAGATGACGACGTCCGCCGATCGACCGTACGGCTCATCGGGGCTGGGCTCGAAGTACCGAGGACAACGCGGACCGACGCCGAGTCGCTACTCCGAGAACTTCAAGACGCCCGAGAAGTAGCAGAGTCGTGCTCGCTCGCATCATCATCGGCCTGAGTGTCACGGTCATCCTCTTTGCCATCGCGGGTCGACGCTTCTACTGGGTGTCGCGCCTCATTCGTTCGGGCGCTCCCGCGCCACGACGTTGGCAGGGTGTAGGCAAAGTGACCGACGCTGAGGTCACCGAGGTGGCAGGTCAGCGCAAGTTGCTCAAGTGGACGGTGCCGGGTCTGGCTCACTTCTTTACGATGTGGGGCTTTACCGTCCTGCTCACGACCATCATCGAGGCGTACGGATCACTCTTCAATCGGAGTTTCCATATTCCGTGGATTGGCCAGAGCAACTGGCTCGCCTTCACCGAAGACTTCTTCGCCACGGCCGTGCTCGTGTCGTTGTGTGTCTTCACCGTCATTCGGATAAAGAACGCACCTGCGAAGAAGCAACGCGAAAGCCGCTTTTACGGCAGCCATACGGGAGCGGCGTGGATGGTGCTGGTGATGATCGCTCTGGTGATCATCACGCTGTTGCTGTATCGCGGAGCCCAGATCAACACCGGACACTTCCCCTTTACCAACCTGCGAGGCGGGTGGGTCGCGGTCGCGGGAAAGCTCACGCCATTCTTTGCGAGTCACGCCTCGTCGTGGGCCTTTGCGTCAAAGACGGTGGCCAGTTGGCTGGCGCCACTGGGTTATGGCGTGAACAGCGTGCTCGAGGCCGTGTTCTTGCTCCTCAACATCACCGTGATCGCGAGCTTCCTCGTCTTTGTCGCCTACTCCAAGCACCTGCACATCTTTCTCGCGCCGATCAACGTAGGCACCTCGCGGCGCCCGCGCGCCCTGGGTGGCCTGGACAAGACGCCCAACATGGACATGGACCAGGTCAGCGAGGACACCGTCTTTGGCGCGGGCAAGGCCGAGGACTTCACGTGGAAACAGATGCTGGACTTTGCCACCTGCACCGAGTGCGGGCGTTGTCAGAGTCAGTGCCCGGCGTGGAACACGGGCAAGCCGCTCAGTCCGAAGCTGCTCATCATGAACCTGCGCGACAACATGTTCGCCTCGGCCGACCGCTTGTTGAGCGGCACCAGCGAGGGCGAAGTCGCCACGCTCGTGCCCACCACGATCGACCCTGACGTGCTGTGGTCGTGCACGACATGCGGCGCGTGCGTCGAGCAGTGTCCCGTTGACATCGAGCACATCGACGCCATCATCGACATGCGTCGCTTCGAGGTGCTCATGGAGTCGCGTTTTCCCACCGAGGCGGGTCTGCTGCTGCGCAATATGGAGAATCAGGGCGATCCATGGGGACTGGGCTCATCGAAGCGCACCGACTGGCTGGGCGCGCTCGACTTCGAGGTTCCCGTGTTCGAAGGAGCGATTCCCGAGGACGTGGAGTACCTGTACTGGGTGGGGTGCGCGGGTTCGCTGGACGAGCGCGCTCGCAAGCAGATCATCTCGACCGCCCGCATGCTGCACCGCGCGGGGGTGAGCTTTGGCATCCTCGGGCCGCGTGAGTCCTGTACCGGAGACCCCGCGCGTCGCATGGGCAATGAGTATCTCTTCCAGGAGATGGCCAAGGCCAACATCGCCACCCTGGACGAGGTCGGCGCCAAGAAGATCGTGGCCAGCTGCCCGCACTGCTTTAACACGATGAAAAATGAGTACCCCGCCCTGGGCGGTCACTACGAGCTCATTCATCACTCCGAACTACTGAGCCACCTCGTGGCCACCGGTCGGCTCACCCCGGGTCTGGGCTTCACCGGTACCGTCACGTATCACGACCCCTGCTACCTGGGTCGCCACAATCGCGTCTTCCAGCAGCCCCGTGACGTGCTCGACGCGGTACCTGGCCTCACCAAGGTCGAGATGGCCCGGCACAAGGAGCGCGGATTCTGCTGCGGGGCGGGTGGCGCGCGCATGTGGATGGAAGAGACGATCGGCAAGCGCGTCAATATGGACCGCACCCAAGAGGCCCTGGGCACGGGTGCGGGCACCATCTCAACGGCGTGCCCCTTTTGCATGATCATGTTGGACGACGCGGTCAAGGCCAGTGGTCGAGGCGACGAGGTCGCCGTCGTCGATATCTCCCAGGTGATGGAGCAGTCCTTCGCTGAGTAACTCCTCATGGGGAGCACGCGTTCACACGCCAGAAACACGTCGCTAACTGTTTCGAAATCCTTGCTTGCCACACTGATCTCAATACATTTGGAGGTCAACGCCGCCCTCTTCGAAACACGAAGGAGTGGATGTGCTCAGTGCGGTGACCAACGTTCCCTATCCCAGCTGGCTGAATCCGGCGGACAATACCTGGCAGCTCGTGGCGGCCACCCTGGTGGGGCTCATGAGTCTGCCGGGACTGGCCGTGCTCTACGGCGGCCTGGTTCGCAAAAAGTGGATCGTCAACACGATGCTGATGACCTTCGTGGGGTTCTCCCTCGTGCTCATCGTGTGGCTGCTGTGGGGCTACAACATGGCCTTTGGCAAGCTCGCGCACTTCGGGCCGACCGGGTCGTTTTGGAGCGGCTTCAT
>DATJUR010000038.1:0-15633 GCA_035502215.1 Acidimicrobiales bacterium
CGTCTTCGCAGTCGAGTCCTACGTTGACCACGCTGAGCGCCACGACGATCCTTTCCTACGGGCTTAGTTCACCAGTTCGTCGGGATTGGGGTAGACCTCGTCGGGTCCCGGAAACGATCCCGCGCGCACGTCGCTGGCGAAGTGCGACACGGCGTCGGTGATGGCCGTAGCGAGATCGACGTACTGGCGTACGAACCGGGCCGGTCGGTTTTTGCCGAGGCCCAGCAGGTCGTGAAAGACCAGCACCTGACCGTCGGTGTCGGGTCCGGCCCCGATGCCAATGGTGGGGATATCGAGGGCCTCGGTCACCCGCGTTCCTACGATGCTGGGCACCCCTTCGATCACCAGGGCGTAGACGCCCTCGTCCTGGAGGATCTTGGCGTCGAGTTCCAGTTGGTGGGCGGCCTCGCGGGTCTTGGCCTGCACCTTAAAGCCCCCGAAGGCCAGGCTGCTCTGGGGTGTGAGGCCCAGGTGCCCCATGACAGGAATCTCGGCGTCGAGTATCGCGCGCACCACGTCGCGGCGCACGCGCCCGCCTTCGAGCTTGACGCTGTCGGCCCCGCTGCGAATGATGCGCGCGGCATTACGCACGCTGTCTTCGACGCTGACGTGGTAGCTCAACCAGGGCATGTCGGCCACGATGTGCACGTCGGGCCTGGCCGCGGCTACCGCTCGCACGTGGTGACAGATCTCTTCGACGCTGACGTGCAGCGTGTCCTCGTGTCCGAGCACCACGTTGGCCACCGAGTCACCGACCAGGAGAATGTCGACTCCGGCGGCGGCGACCAGCCGCGCGCCCGGCTCGTCGTAGGCGGTCACCATCACCAGAGGGGCGGCGCCGTTGCGACGCTTGCGCGCCTTGATCTGGGGTGCCGAGAGTTTCACTCGCCCACCTCGCGGGCCAGCGACGCGCGCCGACGAGGCCGTCGCCCCCCGGCCGCCCACTTGCGAGCGAGGTGGTGAAACGAGCACTCCACGCAGATCTCCACCGCGTAGCACTGCACCGGCTCCTCGCGGCGCTCGAGCTTGAGCAACTCGCCTCGCGTGGCCGGACACGTCCCACCCGAGGGCAGCCGTACCCCAAAGACGTAGGTCACCTCGACCAGTTCCGCGTCCCCGCACACCGGACAGGTCTCGCCCGTCTTACGTCCCAGGTTGCGCGCGGCCCGCAGCAACTCGGGGTGGGCGTCGCAGACGTCCTCGTAGCGCAACAGACCCGTGGCGAGTTTGGCGAGGAGGGCGTGGCGCACGAGCCCGAACTCGACCACGGCCCCATTGGCGGTGCTCGAGCGGAAACGCTTATCCATTGGTCGTGATGCTACATCCGGCAAATACCTGGCCTGTACGCGGACCGTCACGCTCGATATATCGATGTGATATGATGGTTCGCGTGTTAGACATCGCCATCCTGGGCTTGCTGATGGAACGTGATCACCACGGCTACGAGATCCGCACCCAGTTGCGCGACCGCCTCGGGATGTGGGCGAATGTCTCGTTTGGCTCGATCTATCCCGCGCTCGCGCGACTCGAACGCCACGGCTTGGTCGAGGCCGTCTTGCCGGTGGCACCTCGACTGACCCCTCTGTCCACCGGCTCACTCTCGGGTGAGCGCGCGTCGCTGCGCTCTTTGCGCGCGAGTTCGGGCCTCGGGCGACGCGGCCGCAAGGTTTATCGCATCACCGCGACGGGTCGCGAAGAGTTCGTCTCGCTCTTGAGTGACCCCTCGACGCTCGACTCGGCCAAGAGCTTCTCGTTGCGTATGGCCCTCGCCAAGCATCTGTCCTCGACTAGGCGCGTGAGTCTCCTGGAGCGTCGCCGTGCGGACCTGCTCGAGCGTCTCGCCGAAGTGAGAAGCGGCGAGCGCAACGCCGAGCTCGACGACTACGCCCGGGGCGTGATGGAACACGCCGCTCGGGGCGTCGAACTAGATCTCGCGTGGATCGACGACATGTTGTCCAGCGAACGCAGTAAGGAAACCTTCGCGAGCGAAGCGAAGTAGGAAAGGAAGTCATGAGCAAGATTCGAGTAGCGATCGCCGGTGTAGGCAACTGCGCCAGTTCGCTGATCCAGGGCGTGACGTACTACCGCGACGCCAAGAAAGACGATCACGTGCCCGGGCTGATGAACGTCGAACTCGGCGGCTATCACGTGAGCGACTTGGAGTTCGTTGCGGCCTTCGATGTGGACGCGTCCAAGGTCGGTAACGACCTGGCCAAGGCCATCGACGGCGGTATGAACAACACGCTCAAGTTCGCTGACGTGGCCACGGTGGGCGTCATGGTCCAGCGCGGACCGACGTTAGACGGACTGAACAAGTACTACCGCGCCGTCATCGAAGAGTCTCCCTTCGAGCCCGTCGACGTGGCCCGCGCCCTGCGTGAAGCCAAGGCGGACGTCCTCGTCTCGTACCTGCCGGTCGGCTCAGAAGAGGCCCAGCGCTACTACGCCCAGGCCGCCATCGACGCCGGCGTCGCCTTCGTGAACGCCATTCCCGTCTTTATCGCCTCGGATCCCGTGTGGGCCAAAAAGTTCCGCGACGCGGGCGTACCCATCATCGGTGACGACATCAAGAGCCAAGTGGGAGCGACCATCGTGCACCGCGTCCTCACGCGTCTCTTCGAGGACCGCGGCCTCACTCTGGACCGCACCTATCAGCTCAACGTGGGCGGGAACATGGACTTTAAGAACATGCTCGACCGCGATCGTCTCGAGTCGAAGAAGGTCTCTAAGACCCAGGCCGTGACCAGCCAGATCGAGTTCAACGATCTCGACAGCGACAACGTGCACATCGGACCGAGCGACCACGTCCCGTGGCTCGAGGATCGCAAGTGGGCCTATATCCGAATGGAGGGCCGTAACTTCGGCGACGCGCCGCTCAACATCGAACTCAAGCTCGAAGTGTGGGACTCGCCGAACTCAGCCGGCGTCATCATCGACGCGGTGCGCTGCGCGAAGTTAGCCCTGGACCGGGGCATCGGTGGACCGCTGCTCGGACCGTCGGCCTACTTCATGAAGTCCCCACCGGTGCAGTTTCACGACGACGTCGCCCACGACATGATCGGCGCCTTCGCCGAGGGGGCGGAGAACCCGATCTGGCCCTAGTCGTCAGCCTTTCCTCGAAGAACGCCCCCGCTCGTGCGGGGGCGTTCTTCGTTAGTGCGTGCGCTCAGCCCACCAGGCTCGCAGTCGCGCAGCCGCCTGCTCGGGACCAATCTCGCCCTCATCCAGGCGAATCTCCATGAGAAAGTCGAGCGCTTCACCCACAGCCCGACTGGGGCGAATTCCGAGGATCTCCATCACCTGATCCCCGTCGAGAGCGGGGCGCAGCCGGCTGAGGTCTTCTTCTTCGCGCAGTTCTGCGATCCGTGCTTCGAGTTCGTCCATGCGTGTCGCCAGCATCTCGGCGCGCTTCGCGTTGCGCGTGGTGCAGTCACTTCGCGTGAGCTCATTGAGCTGAGCCAGCAGCGGACCGGCGTCGCGCACGTAACGTCGCACCGCCCGGTCGCTCCAGCCCAACTTGTAGGTGTGAAATCGCATGTGCAACTCGACGAGGGTGGCCACGTCGTCGATGAGATCCTGGGAGTACTTCAGTTCGCCCATGCGCGTGCGCGTCATGCGCGCTCCCACGACGTCGTGGAAGCGAAACGTCACTCCGTCCTCGGTGATCGAGCGCGTATTGGGCTTGGCAATGTCGTGAAAGAGTGCGGCCAGTCGCAGCGTCAGGTCTGGCGAGGTTTTGTCGACCACGGCCCAGGTGTGCTTAAGCACGTCCTTGTGCTGATGGACCGGGTCCTGTTCCAGTTGGAGTTTGGGTAGTTCGGGGAAGAAATAGTCGGCCAGACCGGTGCGCACGATGAAGTCCAGGCCCACCGACGGTTGCGGGCTTTCGAGCAACAGGTCCAGCTCGCCGCGCACGCGCTCGGCCGAAACCTTCTGGAGCTGCTCGGCCATCGAGGTGGCCGCGGCCTCCACGGCGGGATCGATGGCTAGCGAGAAGCGCGCGGCGAATCGCGCAGCGCGCAGCATACGCAACGGATCGTCGCGAAAGAGGATCTCGGGATCGATCGGCGTTCTCAAAACGCGATCGGCCAGGTCCTGGAATCCGCCGAAGTAGTCAAAGAGCGTTTGGACTCCCGGGGTGTCGCGGTTGAGGGCAATCACGTCCAGCGCGAGGGCGTTCATGGTGAAGTCTCGCCGCGAGAGGTCCGCCTCGAGCGAGTCGCCCCACTCAACCGACGGCTTGCGCGAGTGATCGACGTAGGCCTCGGAGCGAAACGTGGTGACTTCGGCCTTGAGCCCACTCTCGGCCAGCGTGGCGCCGATGGTGCCAAACGCTCGGCCCTGCTGCCAGAGCGCGCTCGACAGGGGCTTCATCAGTCGCTCAATGTCGTCGGGCCGGGCGTTCGTCGTGAAGTCGATCTCGATGTCCTCGCTGCGCTCGAGACCCAACAGCGCGTCGCGCACGGAGCCACCCACGGCGTACAGCGAGTAGCCCGCGTCGTCGAAGGCGTCAGCGAGGGGTCGGGCGAGCAGCGCCAGACTGCGCAGCGCATCGTGAGCGTGGGTGAAGGAAGTCACTGCGAAAGAAGGGTAGTGGCGCCAGGGTCCTCACTCGCTCGAAGGTAGCCTTAGGGAGCAATGTCCCACCGACTGACGACCTGGTGGCGGGTGCTCAGCGTCGTACTCCTCGGCCTCGCCATGGCGACGTGGCCCTCGGCCTCGTGGGCGGAAGGAACGCCCTCCTTTTCGGTTCTGCACCAGGGCGCGGTCGCCTCGCTGTCCTCTACGGGCACGGCGCGCTTTGGCACCACGATCGCCGTCACCTCGGCCCAGGGGCTCGCGCGCATGAGTGTCTCCCTCTACCCGGTCATCACCGCGCGCAGCGAGTTGGCCCCGATCGTCAACGGACAAGGTCCGGGAGTGGGCGCGATCGCCACCACCGGCACCTTTGACCTCAAGTGCCTCACGCACGGTCAGGCCACCTTCATCGTCACCTTGTACACGGCCAGCTTGGCCTCGCCCCCGAGGTCGTGCGACGGCGTCGCCCCGCGGCTTCGACTGGCGTGCTCGACCAACGGCTGTGGCGGGGTGTATCCGATCCGCTACGAACTCAGCGCCGATGGCCGAACCCTCACGAAGTGGTCGTTGCTGAGCGTGCAGTCGACCTCGGTCGATCGACCCCTCCAGGTCACGTTGGTGGTACCCCTGACACCGCGTGCACTTCGTCGCCCGACACACTTCGCCGACATCCTCGACACGCTCGGGCGCTTCCCGGACTCGGCGGTCACGTTGGGCGTCAACTACTCCGTGCTCGCAAACATCCAGCTCAACCCCACGCGAGGGCCCATTTGGGTCAGCGCGCTGGAGCGCGCCATGGTCAGCCCACTGCACCGGGTCATTGACGCTCCCTCGAGCACCATCGACTTCGCGGGCCTGGATGCGAACCACCTGGCTAGCCAGGTCGGCGAGCAGTTCACTTTGACGAGTCAGATGCTCGCCAAAATGACCAGCCACTACATGGATGATCCGGTCGTGTTGAGCGGCGCTCAGTCGCCCGCGAGCCTGGCCGCACTCAACCGTTCCGGGTTCAACCAGGTCATCCTGCCCGAAAGTGACCTCGCCGAGGCGCCGTCGTCCACCCTGACCTGGGGCGCTCCCTTCCACGTGGTGGGTGCGGGTGCGCTCGTGGCCCTCAGTGACGACGGCCCGCTGTCTCAACTCACCCACGACAAGGTCATTGAGCCGGGTCGGCGCGCCGCGATGGTGCTGGCCACCCTCGCGTTCTTGCACTTCGAAGAGCCCTTCGCCCCGAACTCGCGATCGGTCGTCCTCGAGACCCCCGCCAACGACACCTCGGACTCGTTCCTGAGCGACCTGCTCAGCGGACTGCACGGCAATCCCTTTAGCCAGCTCGTCTCGCTCTCGCCGTCTTTCAGCGCCACCCAAGTTGGAGCCGATGGCGCGCCCGTTGATCGCACCCTCTCGGCGCCTCAGCCCTCGACCTGGTCGGCGCACAATGTGTCGTCCCTGTTGTCGCTCATCGGACAGGTCAACTCGTTCGCCCAAAGTGTGCGATCGAGCAACATCGCCACGGTTCTGCGCGTCGCGGTCGCGTCCTCGGAGACCGAGGGAGGGCCAAGCGCACGTCAAAGTGCCATCAACGCCGCCGCGCACCTGCTCGACGAGCAACTCGCCCAGTTCTCGATCGACCAGAGCACGATCACCTTGGCGGGCTCCGGCACCGACCTGCCGATCACCGTGCTCTCACGCCTGCACTACACGGTCGAGACCGTCGTGCACCTCGTGACTGATCGTGTCTCGTTTCCCAAGGGCAACTCGGTCGAGCTGATAATGAACTCACCCACCGAGTCGATTCGCGTTCCGGTGTCCAACGCGCAAGGGAGCTCGCTGACCCTCCAGGTGATCCTCACCACGCCCAACGGTCAGGTCATCTTGGCCAGAACGGCGATCCAGGTGCGTATCGCCGGGACCTCGGTGGTGGGCTACGTCATCACCTTCGCGTCGCTCTTCGTGCTGGCACTGTGGTGGTGGCGCACCATCCGGCGCCGACCCAAAGGTCGTCACGCGCGATGACCGTCACCTCGAGTCACTCCTCGCGCGTGCTCTCCATGGCGAGCGGCACGCTCGTCTCACGCGTCACGGGCTTCGCGCGGGTACTGGTACTCGCGTGGGTGCTCGGCTTCTCGGCGATCGCTGACGCGTTCAACCTCTCGAACACCGTGCCCAACATGCTCTTTGACCTCGTGTTGGGCGGCATCGCGACGGCCACCTTCATTCCAGTGTTCGTCGAGCGCCTGACCCTCGACGGCGAGCGGCGCGCGTGGAGGTCGATCTCGAGTGTGGTGACCGGTGCGCTCCTCGTGCTGGGTGCCGCGTCGATCATCGCGTGGTTCATCGCCCCCTACATCATCGACGGATTCACCTTTCTGTCTCGCACGTCGAGCGTCCACGAGAGTGCGGCGGCCGTCGCACACCAGCAACTCGTGGCGAGTCAACAGCGTGTGGTGGCGACTGACCTTCTGCGCTTCTTCGTGCCCCAGATCTTCTTCTACGGGGCCATCGGCATCGCCACGGCGCTGCTCAACATCCGCCATCGCTTCGGCATCGCCACCTGGGTGCCGGTCGCCAATAACGCGGTGTGCATCGCGGTGCTCGTGTGGTTCCACTTGGTGGACCCCACGCCCGTGCTCTCGCACCTGGCGGGCTCTCGCGACCTGCTCTGGCTCGGCCTGGGCACCACGGCCGGCGTGGCCGTTCAGTTCTTGTGCTTGGTCCCCTCCCTGGCGCGCAGCAACCTGTGGCGCCTCAGCTTCCGACTCGACCTACGGGACCCGGCCGTCAAGGCGATCGGGCGCCTCGGGAGTTGGACGCTGCTCGTGGTGCTGTCCAACCAACTCTCGCTCTACGTGGTACTCGCCCTTGCCTTTGGCATCGGCGGTGGTGGTCCGGTGAGCGACTACACGTACGGGTGGGCGTTCATGCAGATGCCCTACGCCGTGGTGGTCGTCTCGGTCCTGGGCGCTCTCACCCCCCGCCTCGCTGGCTTCGCCACCGAGCGCGACTTTGCCGGGCTCACCGAACGGCTGCGCTTTGCCCTGCGACAGTCGCTGGTCATCATCGTTCCGTGCACACTCGCGATCATCGTGCTCGCCCAACCGCTCGTGGGCATCCTGCTCAAGCACGTCAACGCGAGCCACTCGTGGTCGGTGGGTACGGTGCTCGCGGTCCTGACGGCCGGCCTGCCCGGTTTCACGATCTTTCAACTCTGTGTACGCGGGCTCCAGTCCATGCAGCGCGCACGCGATGTCTTCTTGCTCTACGTCCTGAACAACGGTCTGACGATCATCCTGTGCATCGTTTTGGGACGGCACTCCGAGGTTGGCCTCATGGCGGCCATCTCGCTGGGCTACGCGGCCGCAGCGCTGGCCGCGCTCGCCGTGCTCGCCTATTACCAGGTCAACATCACCACGGGCGTGTGGAGCGTGCACGTGCGGCGCAGCTTGCTCGCCTCACTGGCCGCGACGGTCGTCATCGCTCTCGTCTACGACGCACCCGCCTGGACGAAGGGCCCACTGCTCGTCGCTCGATTCTCCTTCGCCGTGGTAGCGGGGGCGCTCGCCTACCTCACCACGGTCGTTCTCCTGCGGCGTCGGGTTCGACAGGCTCAGCTAAAAGGTGCAAGGCTTGAACGGTTCTAAAGGGGGAACACGTGGCCCGAGTCCGAGTCGTTACCGACAGCGCGAGCGACCTACCAGCCGACATCGTCGAGCGACTGGACATCGATGTGGTGCCGCTGACCATCCGTTTCGATCAGGACGAGTTCAGCGACCTCTCCCCCGCGGAGTTCTGGGCCAAGTGCAAGCTCTCTAAGTCGCTGCCCGAAACCTCCGCCCCCTCGCCGGGGGCGTTCCAAGCGGCCTACGAGCGAGCCCGCGAGGCGCGATACGACGGTGTCATCGTCCTTACCCTCTCCTCGCTCCTCTCGGCCACTCACCAAAGCGCCACCCTCGGTGCCGAGGCGATGAGCCCTGAGTTTCCCGTGCGCGTCGTCGATACGCTCAACGTCTCGATGGGTCAGGGCCTCATCGTCATCGACGTGGCCGAGGCGGCCGCCCAAGGCGGGGACCTTGACGTCCTCGTTGCGCGAAGCAGCGACACCATGAGCAAGATCGGCGTCGTGGCCACGCTCGACACGCTCGAACACCTAATCAAGGGTGGGCGAATCGGCGGCGCCAAAGCGCTGCTCGGTCAGGTGCTCGCCATCAAGCCGATGATCGACGTCAAGGCCGGAGTCGTCGCCGAGGCCGGACGTCAGCGAACTCGCGCCAAAGCTCTGGCTGCTGTGGCCGCGCTGGCCAAGGCCCACGCGCCGCTGCGACGCCTCGCTCTCATCCAAGGCGCCTGCAGTGACGCCGACGTTGCCGCCCTCGTCTCACTCGTGAGTGACATCCCCACCGAGTTTCCACTCATCATGGCCGACATCGGTCCGGTCGTGGGCACCCACGCGGGTCCTGGCATCATTGGGCTCACCTGGATCGAAGAGTGATCGGCGACCGGCGGTTAGTCTGACAAACGTGACTGAGAGCACCGCACCCGATCCGGACCTCGTTGACCGACTCCTGGCGGGCGTCGATCACGTGCTGGACATCGTGCACGACAAGGTGCTGCGCCCCGTCATTCTGGCGGGCCGAGCCATTGCCTTTGGCCTGATCATCGCCTTGGCGGCGCTGGTGTTCGCGGTCGTGGTCCTTATCGGCCTGGTGCGCATCCTCAACGTCTACGCGTTCTCTGGCCACGAGTGGATCACCTACGTGGTCATTGGGGGCCTCTCGATTATTACGGGTTGGGTCATCTGGCGTAAGCGCAGGCCGCTCACACTAAGGAAGTAATGGCCGAGCACACCAGAGTGTTGATCGTTGGCTCGGGTCCTGCTGGGCTCACCGCAGCGATCTACGCCGCGCGAGCAATGCTCCAGCCGATCGTGATTGAGGGCGAGCCCTCGTCGACCACCGACCAGCCCGGTGGTCAGTTAATGCTGACCACCGACATAGAGAACTTCCCCGGGTTTCCCGAGGCGCTCAGCGGGCCCGAGTTGATGATGCGCATGCGCGAGCAGGCCGAGCGCTTCGGTGCAGATCTGCGCGTCGAGAAGGTCCACAAACTCGACACCACCGAGCGGCCCTTTCGCGCGTGGCTCGGCGGCGACGTCGAACCCAGCATCACCGCCGACGCCGTGATCCTGGCGACGGGGGCGCGCTCGCTCATGCTGAACGTGCCCGGTGAAGAGCGACTCATGAGCCACGGCCTCTCGACGTGCGCGACGTGCGACGGCTTTTTCTTCCGAGACCAAGACATCGTCGTGGTGGGGGGCGGCGACTCCGCCCTCGAAGAGGCGCTTTTTCTCACCCGTTTTGCCAGGTCCGTGACGATCATCCACCGTCGCGACTCCCTGCGGGCCTCCAAGATCATGCAGGAGCGGGCCTTCGCGCACGAGAAAATCCGCTTCGAGTGGAACACCCAGGTGACCGAGATCATCGGCGAGGACAAGGTCATGGGCGTCAAAGTTCGCGACACACTCACCCACGAGGAGCGTGTTTTGCTCGTGACAGGGGTCTTCGTGGCGATCGGCCACGTTCCCAACACCACGCTCGTCACGGGCCAGGTCGACCTAGAGGACAACGGGTACGTGCGAACCTCTCGAGGCTCGTTTACCAATATTGACGGTCTCTTTGCCGCCGGCGATGTCCAAGACGACGTCTATCGCCAGGCCGTCACCTCGGCCGGCTCAGGCTGTATTGCCGCCATCGACGCTGAGCGATGGCTCGAAGCGCAAGGAATCTAGCCCCGGTCGCTACAGTGGTTGTCCGACACGAGAACACCCCACTCGAAAGGTTTTGCCATGAGCGAGAACATCACGACCCTGACGGATGCGACATTTGACGAAGTCATCGGGTCGTCGGACAAGCCGATCCTCGTGGACTTCTGGGCCGACTGGTGCGGACCGTGCAAGATGATCGCCCCGATCCTCGAAGAGTTCGCCACCGAGCAGTCCGACAAGTTTGCGATCGCCAAGTTGGACGTGGACGCCAACGTGGCCACCGCCACCAAGTTCTCGGTCATGAGCATCCCCACGCTCTTGCTGTTCAAGAACGGTGAGGTGGCGGCGCGCCTGGTGGGGGCCAAGCCCAAGGGCGCGCTGCTCCAGGAAATCACCTCGAACCTGTAGGTTCACCTGAGTTTCCAGTCCCTTCGCAACGGCGACGTCGGTCCGCGCGTTCGCGAGCTCAAAGAACGTCTGGGCGCTATCTCTTTGGTCTCGACCAACGCCGAGGACGTCTTTGACGACGAGACGACCGCACTGGTGGAGTCGTTCCAGCGATCGCGGGGGCTCCCCCTTACTGGGGTCGTCGATGCGCTCACCTACGAACGCTTGGCTGAAGCTAGTTGGCAGTTGGGACAACGCCTCTTGTATCTGACGCGACCGATGCTGCGCGGCGATGACGTCGCCGAGCTTCAGGTGCTACTCGCCCAATTGGGCTTCAATCCCGGACGGATCGACGGTATCTTCGGTACCCACACCGGGGCCGCCCTCAAGGAGTTCCAGCGCAACTGCGCCTTGGACGAAAGCGCCACGCTCACCAAAGAGACCCTCTTAACCTTGCAGCGTGTTCGCGCCACCAACGCGGTCAAAAGTCTGGTCACCGACGCGCGCGACCTCGCCGGCATCGACCCCTTAGCGAGCGGTTCAGTGCTGCTGTGCGGACGGGGACCCCTCGTCGAGGGGCTCGCCCAACACTTCGAGGACATCGCGTCCATTCTCGTGTCGGTCGGGACTTCACAAGAAGACGCCGCCCAGTACGCCAACACCCACGACGTGGCGCTGGTCCTCTCGTTTGAAGCCCGTAGCCAGGTCACTGGTATCCACCTGCACTACTGGGCGAGTTACCGCAGTCACTCGCGTCGCGGTGAGGTCCTCGCGAGTGCCCTGGCCGCGGCGTTCGCGCGTCAAAGCGGCGTGCCTCGCGTCGAAGTGACCGGCATGGCGCTACCCATCCTGCGCGAGACCAAGATGACAACGGTTCACATTGAGCACGGAGAACTCTCTGAACAGGTATTTCACGAGTCAATCACCGCGTTTGAAGGTGTCGTAGACCAGGTTATCCACAGTTCGCGCCGGCGTTAGGCTGCCAAAACCACGTGTTTGAACCGCAAAAGGCCAAAAAAATCCCGTAAATCGGAGTAACCCACAACTTCATCCACAACTTGGGGAAAACTTCAACAAGAGGGTTAAGTTGAGGGTTGAAGGTCACTTGGCCTTTGCGATCGCGCTGTAGAGCCGCTCGAGGTCGTCAAGGTCGGCAAAGTCAATGATTATGCGGCCATTACGGCCTTTGAGGTCGACGTGAACGCGAGTGTTCAGATAGCTTTCGAGCAGCTCTTCTAGCTCAGCGACGCTGGCGTCGGGAACGGGTCGCAATCGCGGGGCCCCGCCCTCGTTCGTGCGTGCGACGGTCTCCGCCGTCGGCAACGGCCGTGGCTCGAGAAAGGCCTTGACGGCCTCCTCCGTCGCGCGAACCGAGAGTTCATTCCTAATAACCTTCGCCACCAGGGTCGCTTGTGCGTTGGGGTCGCTCACGCCCAGCAGGGCGCGCGCGTGTCCGGCGGTGATCTGCGAGGACGCCAAGGCGCTCTGGGCCGCCTCGCCGAGTTGGAGAAGTCGTAACGTATTCGTAACATATGCCCGGCTCTTGCCCACACGCTGGGCCACCTGGTCATGAGTCAGGTCGAACTCATCGACAAGTTGCTGGTACGCTGCAGCTTCCTCGAGGGCATGCAGGTCGACACGGTGGAGGTTCTCCACCACTGCCTGCTCGAGAGAAAGACGATCATTCACGTCGTCTTGCAAAAGAACGGGGACTAGCTCGAGTTCGGCGATGCCCGCGGCGCGCCATCGGCGTTCACCCGCGATGAGTTCGTATTTGTCTGGTTCACCGTCCACGGGCCGCACGATGATGGGCTGGAGGACACCGAGCTCGGCAATCGAAGCAGCCAAAGTCTTAAGGCTGTCATTGTTGAAGGTTTTTCGGGGCTGAAACTGGTTCGGCCGTATTGAATCGATGGACACCATTCGTAGTGGGCTGGATGACACAACCTCCTCGGGTGTCTCGGTGGGCGTCACGCCACCTTCGGGAATGAGCGCTCCGAGCCCCTTCCCCAATCCGGGTCGTCTAGGCATTCGCAATCTCCTCTGCTAAGGCGCGGTAGGCAATGGCGCCTTTGGATATCGGGTCAAAAACTGTGATCGGCTGACCGAAGGACGGAGCCTCGGCCAGGCGTACGGTGCGCGGAATGACCGTCTCGCATAGTTCTTCGGCGAAGTGCTTTTTGACTTCCTTGGCCACGTCGCCTGACAGAGTGTTTCGTGAGTCGTACATTGTCAATACCACTTTGGTGATCCTCAAGTCAGGGTTGAGGTTTCGCTGTACCAGGTCGACAATTCGCTGAAGCTGGGTAAGACCTTCAAGCGCGTAGAACTCGGCTTGAACCGGAACCATGATTTCAGTCGCGGCGGCGAACGCGTTGATGGTGATCAAACCTAGCGACGGTGGACAATCGATGAAAATAAAGTCAAAGTCGTCCATGACCGAAGCAATCGCCTTCTTCAGCCTCAATTCCCGTGAAATCACCGAGGTGAGCTCTTGCTCTACGCCGGCGAGATCGAGGGTGGCGGGTGCCACGAAGAGATTGTTGTAGCCGGTGGGTTCCACAATGTCCACCATGGGGACATCGTTCAACAACACGTCGTAGACGGAGCGCTCAAACTGGCGGCCATCTACTCCGAGCCCCGTAGTAGCGTTACCTTGTGGGTCGAGATCCACAATGAGAACGCGTTTTCCTTGCTCCGCTAGCGCTGCGCCCAGTGAAATTGTGGTCGTTGTTTTGCCGACTCCGCCTTTTTGATTGGCTACGGCAAAAATCCTCACTGTGCTGGCGTCTGCCATAAGCCTCTTATCTTCCCGACCCTAGAAGTCGCCCGACACTGCGTCGATGAACTCTTCCATTCAACTCACTTTTTGAAGCGTCGTCAAGTACCGATGTTTCACGTGAAACACGAAGAGGATGTCTCCCTTGGTGGATGTTTCACGAACCACCGACGAGAAAAAACCCTCAACCATTGGGCTTTTTACAGCCCGCTTCCACCAGGCCGCCCGAATGTTTCACGTGAAACATTCTCAAGGACCCGGGCTAACTAGTTTGCCGACCCAGTCGCTCTCGCTCCACAACCGCGTGCCTCGCGAGCGAACCGACCGCGCACATGTTTCACGTGAAACAGGTGCTCCAGAGGCGTCTAGAAAAGGGGCTTCTTCTTCGGTACACCCGATTCGCGTGGAAAACGCGGGTCCGTCTCTCTCTCCTTGACCAGGACACGAAAAGCGGCGCCATGGCGCGTACGTCCGAGGTCACGGAGGCCCAACTGGTCAAGTCCGGTCGAGCCCCAGCGACTCGTTTCGGAGTCGTTAGGAGGCTCGGAGACAACAAGGACTCCCCCAATCCTCAGAAATCTGACCGCGCACTCCGAGGTCACCGCCGGCGGACCGAACGATCGAGCGGTCACAAGATCAAACACGTGGTCAAACTCTGGCCATCGCGCAGCTTGCTCGGCTCGTGCGGTCACCACAACACCATCTGGGGACTCGGGCCACTTCAACACCTCAGCCAAAAGCGCGCTCCTTTTGGTCATGGAATCCAAGAACACAGCTCCACAACGCCAACGATCCAGCAGGACCAGTCCAGGTAATCCCCCTCCACTGCCTAGGTCGAGAAACGAATCTGGGGGAGTAGCGCTAATCGCCTCCCAGCACAGGGCGAATCCTTCTGCGTGCAGGATCTGGACATCCAACGACTGGGGACCTAAAAAACCCCGCGCCCTCGATTCCTCGAGGGCGCGGGGTAGCCAATCGTTCATCACCAGGCCATTATGCAGGAGAAACCACCACGAAACGTCGCGGATCCTCGCCTTCTGAGCGCGTCGCCACCTGATCGTTGTCGGACAACGCGTCATGAACGGCCTTACGGTCCGCAGCTGACATCGGCTCTAGGGCCCGCTCTTCGCCCGTCTCGAGCACCTCAGTTGCCACTTGTTGGGCAAACCGGCCCAGGGCCGCCACCCGACGCTCACGGTACTGCGCGACGTCGACCAGGATGCGATCCGTTCGACTGGGGCTCTTGGACTGAACGACCGTGCGGGTGACTTCTTGGAGCGCTTGGAGAGTGGTGCCTCGAGGTCCGACCAGAATCCCGAGCTCCGAGGGCGGATTGGCATTCACCGACAACTCAACGGTCTCGTCGTCCAACTCCTTAACTGAAACCTCAGCTTTAATGTCCATCGACGACAAGAGTCCTTCGAGGAACTCCTTCGCGATGGCTCCTTGTTCGGCAAGCGAAATGCCTTCTGCCATACGTTCCTCCTTCAGGGAACTCTTTTCAACTTTTGTCGACTTCGTCGCAGGGGAAGATCGCGGTGCACGCTTGGCACTCTCGCGTCGCGCGGTCCCAGGCTTCTTGTCGTTACGCGCCCGCTCCTCACGACCACCAGTCGCCCGCGGCCTCTCACCCGAGCGACGCGAACGCTTGGGACGAGGACCGCTCGGTCGCACGCGCGCGCGTACGCGAGCTTCGCCACGAACGCGCCCCAAGAAGCCCACCTTGGGCTCCTCAATCACCTCGACTTCAGCATCATCACGGTGCACGCCGAGATGGGCGAGTGCCCGATCTGTTGCTTCGTCGATGGTCTTTCCAGTAGTTTCTACCCACTCCATGGGTTAACGCGCCTTTCTCTTTCGCTTGGCCCTTGATCGAGGTTGCGCCGGCTTCGGCGCCGGTTTGGATTGCGGGCGGCTCTTTGACTGTGGACGGTTCCCGTTTGGCCTGGGAGTTGGTCTTTTGGATTCTTCGACCACCGAGCTTTCCGCCGAGATCTCCTTGGCCCCGGGAATCTCACGCTCAGTCTCTTTAAGCTTGTCTCGACTCGCCGCCAAGCCATTCTTGGTCGGATCCGAGACACCGACACGAAACATGATGTCCTGAGTAATTATGCGAATCCCTGTACTA
>DATJUR010000039.1:0-3321 GCA_035502215.1 Acidimicrobiales bacterium
CGCAATGTCCCTCGACTCATCATTGCGATCGTGCTCGCTCTGGTATCGCTCGGCCCGTTGTTGTACATGGTGTCGCTGTCGTTCCAGCCCAACGGCGGCCTGCTGGGAGCGACGGTGCTGATACCCACGCATCCGACGGTGCAGAACTACGTGCAGGCCTGGACGGAGAACAGCTTTAGCCGCTACTTTCTCAACAGTCTCCTCGTCGCCCTCGCGACCGTGGTGATCACCGTGGTATTCGCGTCTCTCGCGGCGTTCGCCTTTGCTCGTTACACGTTCCCCCTGAAGCAGACGATCTTCTATATCTTCCTCGCGAGTCTCGCCGTGCCCAATCTCTTGCTGCTCATTCCCCAGTTCCTGCTGATGGATCGCCTTCACCTCTTGAACTCGCTCTCCGGGCTGGTCCTGTTGTACGTGTCGTCGAATCTGCCCTTCACGATTTTCCTGTTGCGGGGCTTTTTTGAGGCGATCCCTCGGGAGTACGAAGAGTCGATCCGCATGGACGGTGCGGGAACGCTTCGAGTGCTGTGGAATCTCATCGCGCCCCTGTCGCTGCCAGCACTGGCCGTGGTGTCCATGTTCATCTTTAGCGCCGCGTGGGACGAGTTCCCGATCGCGGTCACGATGATCAGCTCGTCGAACAACTACACCCTGCCCGTTGGCCTGGCTGACTTCATCGGTGTGCACACGGTTGCCTGGGGACCATTCTTTGCGGCGTCGGTGATCGCGACGGTTCCGGTGGTCGTGGTGTTCCTTGTCTCCTTGAAGTGGTTTCGCTCCGGGGTATCACTCGGAGCGATCAGGTAAGCCATGGCGAGGTACCCCGACGAACACCTGGATCGATTCGCGCGAGCGAGTCTGGCTCACGGCCGGTGGAGAACTCTCGTGGAAAGGACGTGGACGTGAGAGCAGACGCCGACGTGAGCGACGTGTTCAACGACGTGCGCTCCTTTTATCGACAGGGCGAAGCCATCGAGGTCGTGGCCGTGCCGAAGGGAACGACGCGCGCGGTGGCCCGCACTTCCTCGGGGCGCGCGCTCGAGGCGCGGGTGGGCGACACGGCGATTTTTGACTCCCTGGGCCCAGGGACCTACAGCGTGGAGGCCTGGGACGCCGACGGTGAACTCCTGGCCGAGGAGTTCACCACGGTCGGCCGCCATCAAGGCGAACGCCCGGTTCACGGGTTTGCCACGTCGTTCGGCCCACAGGACGTAGCCGGAGTTCTGGCGTGGCATCGCGCGTTGCGTTCCACGGTCGTGCAGATCTACGACTGGATGTCGAGCTACACCGAGCCTCTGGGGGCAAACGACGAGTGGAAGGATCCATCAAATCGTCCGGTGTCGTTGGATGCGCTGCGCGCGCTGGCTTCGGGGCTCCACGATCTGGGAGCCGTGGCGCACGCGTACGCGCCCATTTACGCCGTCGGTAACGAGTTCGCCGCGCAACATCCCGAGATGCTGCTCTACGAGGACGACGGCCAGGCGATTCGCTTCCTCGATCAGATTGTGCTGGCCAACCCCGCCAACAAAGAGTGGCAACAGCACTTTGCGGCGTCCTACGGCTCAGCGATGGACGCCGTTGGTTTTGACGGTCTTCATGTTGACACCTACGGGTATCCGCGCGCGTCGAATGACGCCGACGGCCGCCCCGTCGACATTCGCTCGGCGTACGAGGCTTTTCTTAGGTATCTGCGAAGCGAGCGAACCTCCGATCTCATCAGCTTCAATCAGGTCAACGGAGTTCCCTCGGCCATTCGTCTGCCCGATGCGCCGACGTTTCGGTACTGCGAGGTGTGGGCGCCCAATGACAGGTGGCGCCACTTCGAAGGGCTCATGGATCGAACGTCGGGCCGAGCGGGTCTGGTGGGCGACTTTCGAACCCGCGATCCCTTGGCGCGAGGCTCGATCGCGTGCTACCCACCGGTGTGGGGCATCGATACCCCCGAGGGACCTATCAGCGACGATGAGCGAGGGAGCGCCCTGCGCACCGTGGTATTGACCGAAGCGATTGTGACCTGCCTAGGCGGTAGTTCTCTTATCTACGGAGACCTGCGCGCGGTACTGTGCGATCCGTACTACCCAAAGCACGTAGAACTCACAGACGCCGAAGCGCAGACCGTGATCGCGTGGCGTAGATTCTCGCTTCGTTGTCGCGACTTGTTCACCGAGGGCGAAGACACCAGTTGGTACGAAATTGGCGACGAGAACGCCTCGGTGACGATATGGGCGGACGCACCCGTGCGCCCGGAGCCCGAGGGGGGAACTCTCTTTGCTCGCGTCACTCACGGCGACGACATCGTGAGCGTTGGCGTCGTCGATCTGACGGGCACCACGAGCGCCAAGTGGACCGAACCAACGGAGGTGGGAACGATCTCGCGCGTCACGGCCCGGGTCTTGTTGGATCACCCCGAGACGTGGCGCGTCGACGCCGCGGTCCTGGGCGGCAGCGATGACCGCTTCGTTCGAGTTATGTCCACGATCGTTCCCCATCGTCAGGGCCGTGCGCTCGAGGTGAATCTGGCGTTGGTTGAAGGGTGGTCGGTGCTGCGCTTCACGAAGGATGAACATGTCTGAACAGGCTCCGGGTTTCCTAATCGGGACCGCCCCGCGACGAGAGTCGAAAATCGGTCTCACACACTGTCGGGAGAGAACCTCATGGCCTCAATAAGCCTGGAAAGCGTCACCAAGGTCTATCCGAACGGCTACGAAGCGATCAGGGGTCTGGACCTCGCTATTGACGACGGGGAACTCATGGTGGTCGTCGGCCCTTCCGGATGTGGCAAGACAACGGTCCTTCGAATGGTTGCCGGACTCGAGTCAGTGACAGCGGGGACCGTGCGTATCGGCGGGGAGGTGATGAACGACGTCACCCCGAAGGATCGTGACATCGCGATGATCTTTCAGAGCTACGCCCTCTATCCCAACATGAGTGTGGCCCAGAACATCGGCTTTGCTCTACGGATGAAGAAGCTCTCGAAGGCCGAGATCGACCAACGGGTCAAAGCCGCAGCGAAGGTGCTGGGGATCACCGATTGGCTGGGCCAAAAGCCGAGCCAACTCTCAGGTGGCCAGCGACAACGAGTCGCGATGGGTCGCGCCATCGTGAGAGAGCCCCAAGCGTTCTTGATGGACGAGCCCTTGTCGAACCTTGACGCGAAGCTTCGCGTGCAGATGCGTGCCGAGGTGGCCCGGGTGCAACGGCGCATAGGGGTCGCCACGCTCTACGTGACCCACGACCAGACCGAGGCCATGACCCTGGGGCACCGCGTCGCGGTGTTGCGATCCGGCGTGCTGCAACAGTGCGACGCTCCCCAGGTGTTAT
>DATJUR010000040.1:0-20877 GCA_035502215.1 Acidimicrobiales bacterium
CCGCCCTGCGGTGGGAGAGCGGCGTGGACGAGGGCTCGGTGGTGACGGTGAACTTCGACCCGCTTCTCGCCAAGGTCATTTCGTACGCGCCCACTCGAGAACTCGCGGCCGCGACGCTGGCCCTGGGACTTGAGCGCGTCCACCTTGGTGGCGTCACGACAAATCGCGACTTCCTGGTCAACGCGCTGCGCAGCGACGTGTTCCTGCGCGGTGAGGCGACGACTGACTTCGTCGAGAACCCGTCAATCCCACGGAGCCTCGAGGCGAGCGAGGATGACCTCGTGATGGCGGCCTGCGCCGGCGCACTCTGGCTGCAGGGCCTGCACCGCCGCGAGGCGCGGGTACTTGGTGACGCGCCCAGCGGGTGGCGCAACGCTCGACTTCCTCGCCAACACGTCGAGTTGGCCCACGACGAACGATCCTTTGACGTCGCGTACGTTCGGCGTCGCGACGGGTCGTTTGATCTGGGTCAGTTCGGTGTCGCAAAAATTCACGGTTGGGGACCTCGGCACCTCGACGTGGAGATCAACGCGCGACGGCGCTGGGTGTCGGTGACGCTGGCCGCGGGACACCTCTTTGTCCAGACGTTGCGCGGAACCATCGACTTTTCGGTGATCGAGCGCTTCCCGGTTCGTCAACGCGACGCTGAGTTGGGCGGCCTGAGCGCCCCGATGCCCGGGCGGATCCTCGACGTTCGCGTCTCGTCGGGACAGATCGTGCGCGCGGGCGACTCGCTCGTGGTCATGGAGGCGATGAAGATGGAACACGTCATCGCCGCCAGCCGTGACGGCGTCGTGGGTGACGTCCTGGTGCACGCGGATCAGCAGGTAGAGCGTGGCACGACCCTTCTCACGATGCGCGACGACTCGTGATTCGCATCGCCAACTGCTCGGGCTTCTACGGCGATCGTGTCTCGGCCGCGCGCGAGATGGTCGAGGACGGCCCCATCGACGTGCTCACCGGCGACTGGTTGGCGGAGCTCACCATGTTGATCTTGGCGCGAACCCGAGTCAAGCAGCCCGGAGGTGGCTACGCCAAGACGTTCCTCGCTCAGATGGAACAAGTCATGGGGCCCTGTCTCGATCGTGGCATCAAGGTCGTCTCCAACGCGGGCGGGCTCGACCCCGAGTCGTGCGCGGTTGCGCTTTCGGAGATCGCCGATCGACTTGGCCTCTCGCCCGTTATCGCGTACGTCAACGGTGACGACCTCATGGATCGCTTGGACGATCTGGACGCGGCGGGTGCCCTCACGCACTTCGAAACCGGAGAGTCGCTGGGCGACCTGTCGCGCTTCATCACCGCCAATGCGTACCTCGGGTGTTTCGGCATTGTCGAAGCGCTGAACGAAGGGGCCGACATCGTCGTGACGGGCCGGGTGACCGACGCGGCGTTGGTGTGTGGGCCGGCGGCCTGGCATCACCAGTGGCGACGCGACAACTTTGACGCACTCGCTGGCGGCGTCGTGGCGGGACACGTCATCGAGTGCGGCGCACAGGTGACTGGGGGGAACTACTCCTTCTTCACCGAGGTTCCGCACATGGAGCGCGTCGGCTTTCCCTGGGTCGAGGTCGACCAGGACGGCAGTTGCGTCGTGGGCAAACATGACGGTACCGGCGGCGAAGTCTCCATCGGTACCGTCACGTCACAATTGCTCTACGAGATCGGCTCGCCGTCGTACGTCGGGCCCGACGTCACCGCCCGATTCGACACGATCGAGCTTGAACAAGTAGGCGTCGATCGCGTGCGCATCAGCGGGGCTCGTGGTGAAGCTCCGCCCACTACCCTCAAGGTCGCCATGAACGAGTGGGGGGGATATCGCAAGGACCTCAGCGTCGCTCTTACCGGTTTGAACATCGATGAGAAAGCCGATCTGGTGGAGCGCGCGTTTTGGATCGCGTGTCCCTTCACGCCCCACGACTTTGAGAGCGTGACCACACGCGTCGTGCGCACGGATAAGCCCAATTCGCCAACCAACGAAGAGGCCGTGGCGACCTGGCGGATCACTCTCAAGGACCACGACGAGCACAAGGTCGGTCGAGCGCTCGCCGACGCGGTGGTCGAACTGGCGCTGACCACCATTCCGGGGTTCTTCATTCCCGGCGCGAGCCCCTCGCCGGGTTCGCCCTACGGCGTCTATCGCCCGGCCCTCGTGCCAAGCAACCTCGTTCCCCAGTACGTGAGCATCCTCGGGGGCGAGCGCACCGTGATCGACTCGGTCGCCCCCACCGCCGACACCCACATTGTGACGAACCACGGTTCTCACGTGGTGGCGCCCGCAGGCCCGACGACACTCGCGCCACTCGGTCAGATCGTTGGCACCAGATCCGGGGACAAGGGAGGTCACGCGAACCTCGGTGTGTTCGCGCGCAGCGACGAAGGCTTCGCGTGGCTGGATGACTATTTGACGGTCGACGAGATACGCCGACTTCTACCGGAGACGGCGCCGCTGCGCGTGGAGCGGTATCGCCTGCCCGCACTGCGCTCGCTCAACTTTGTCATTCACAATCTCTTGGACGAAGGAGTGGCGGCGTCGACGAGGCAAGACGCCCAGGCCAAAGGACTCGGGGAGTGGCTGCGGAGTCGCTACGTGGAACTGCCCACCTCGCTGATAGTCCATGACTAGCCTCGAACAGCTGCGCCGCGACCTGAATGATGAGCAGGAGTCGTTGGATGTTCTCGTTCGGGACCTGCCCCACGCTCAGTGGTTCCGACCCACGGCGAGTCCCGGCTGGAAGGTGTTCGACCAGGTCGCGCACCTGACCTACTTTGACCGAAGTGCGGCGCTCGCACTCGGCGAACCCGAGCACTTTCGTCGCGAGCGCGACGAACTGTCGTCTCGCTCGGGCCTCGAGAGCATCGACGACCTCACCCTCAAGCAGTTTCGCTCGCTCGAGCCACACGAGTTGGTGGCGCGCTGGCGCGCGGCGAGGTCCTCGCTCCTCGACGCGGCCAGCGCCGTGGGCGACGAGGCTCGCGTGCAGTGGTACGGACCGTCGTTGAGCCCCAAGTCGTTCCTCACGGCCCGATTGATGGAGACGTGGGCCCACGGCGTCGACGTGGCCGACGCGCTTGGTGTGACGCGCGAACCGACCGATCGTTTAGCCCACATTGTCCACTTGGGGGTTGCCACGCGTCCATGGTCGTACCACGTGCGAGGCGAGGAGCCTCCCCCCGGTTCAGTGCGCGTGGAGGTGCGCGGTCCCCAGGGCGACGTCTGGCGAGTCGGCCCCGAGGACGCCGATGACACCGTGTGGGGCTCTGCCGAGGAGTTCTGCCTCGTGGTGACCCAGCGACGTCATCTCGACGACACGATGCTCGTCACCGGAGAGCTCGGTCGCCATTGGCTCTTGCGCGCCCAAGCATTCGCGGGCGCCCCGAGCGTCGGCCCCGCACCAAAGGCGCACTCGTGAGTCTCGTTGAACGCGCGATCGACGATCACGTGATGACCATCACGCTAAGCGACGAGGTACACCGCAACGCCCTGGGTGACGAGTTGATGGTCGAGCTCGTTGAGGCCATCGATGAGGCCAATGAACTGGCGAACGTTCGTGTCGTCATCGTGACCAACCGCGGCTCCGTGTTCTGCGCCGGGGCCGATCTGCGCGAGCGATCGTCCAGCCACGACCCAGCGATCGCCCTCGCAGATCTGTTCGAAAAGATTCGCAGTTCGCCCAAAGTATTCGTCGGTCGCATCTCGGGTCACTGTGTGGCCGGTGGCGTCGGCCTCGCGGCGGTGTTGGACGTATCGGTCGCGCCAGACAGTGCCACGTTTGGCTTCAGCGAAGTGCGCGTAGGTGTGGCCCCGGCCATTATCTCGGTCGTCTGCCTGCCCAAGATGCACCTCGCCTCAGCTCAGAGCGCCTTTTTGCGCGGCAATCGCTTCGGCGCCCAGGAAGCCGCCCGCATTGGACTTATCACCCTGTGCGTGTCACCCGAGTCGCTCGACTCGACCGTGCGGGACATCGTCAACGACCTGCTCGCCGGTGCACCCGATGCCCTTGCCGCCACCAAAGAGATCCTGCGCACGATTCCTACGCTCTCCCCGGCAGATGGCTTTCGATGGGCGACCCATCTGTCGAGCACGTTATTTGCGCGCGACGAAGCGCGCGAAGGCATCTCGGCGTTCTTGGACAAGCGCACCGCGTCGTGGGTACGACGTCTGGGCGATCCCGACTGACCTAATCCAAAACCTGCGCGATACGCGACGCGCTGATCGAACCGTCGCGAAGTACTCGCCAGAGGCCTTCGCCTACCTCGACGACCGTCGAGACCTCACCGTGGCGATCTCCTCCGTCAAGTACACCGGCGAGCTCGTCCCCGGCCAGCGCGGCCATGACCTCCGACGCGCTGTGACAGGGCAACTCACCGTGGGAGTTCGCGCTCGAGACCGTTAAAGGACCGCATTCACGAAGGACCGAGAGCAGCAACTCGTCGTTGGGCACTCTGACCCCCACACTGTCTTTCGATCCACCAACGCGTCGCGCGAGTTCACTCGATGCGGGCACCACGATGGTCAACGGCCCAGGCCAAAACTCTTCGGCCAGCTGCTGGGCCGATTCGCCCCACTCAACGTCGATCTCTTGAATCGGGTTGAGCGTGTGCACGAGAACCGGGAGGGCCACGTGCGAGGGTCGAGCCTTCAGGCGAAACAGCGCATCGACGGCGTCCTCACGCCACAACGACGCGGCGAGACCGTAGACGGTGTCGGTGGGCACGGCCACCACGTGTCCGTCGAGAAGAAGACGAGTCGCCTGGGAGCGCTCGACGATCTCGGTCATCGTCGGGCCACCAATACCCGAGGCCGTCCCGCCATGTCGTCACGGTCCACGACGTCGCGGTACCCCGTCGCGCGAGCCAACTCCACGACCGCGTCGCGCTGCGTGTCGCCGTGCTCGCACACGAGTACGCCTCGGGGGGCGAGCCACTCGTATGACTCAACAATCACGACCTCGAGATCGGCGAATCCCTGGACGCCGCGCGCCGAGTCGGCGACCAGGGCTCCTCGCGGTTCGTAACCCAGCACAGGATCCAGAGTAGAGAACTCGATCTCGCCTACGTAGGGCGGATTCGCCACGACCAGGTCGACTCGACCCTTAAGGGACGGGTCCACGGACTCGAACCAGGAGGAGTGCACGAATGAGACCGCACTCAGGCGATGCTTTCGCGCGTTCTGGCGAGCCAGCGCGAGGGCCTCGCACGACTCGTCCACGGAGATGAGACTCGCTCGAACGCCCCGCGACATCAGCTCGCCCACCAGGGATAGTCCAATGGCCCCTGTCCCCGCGCCGAGGTCGACGATGAGCGGGGCGAGCGAAGGTCCGCCCGCGAGCTCGCCTAAGGCGATGTCCACCAACTCCTCGGTCTCGGGACGCGGAATCAGTGCCCGTTCGTCCACGTCTAAGTCAAGCGAGCGAAAGGGCCAATGTCCGAGTACGTACTGCAGCGGCTCGCCACGGCGTCGCCGATCGGCGGCGATCATCAGCGCTTCTCGAGCGCCCTCGTCCCCTCCGGGTACGAACTCGTCGACGAGCCAACACGCCTCACGCCACTCGACTCCGATCTCGACGAGTTCGTCGACGAGACGGGCGTTAACGTCCGTCACTCTCGGCCAACTGACGGGCCCGCTGGTCGGCGAGCAGCGCGTCTACGTACGCGTCGAGATCACCGTTCAGCACCGCGTCGAGTGAGTAGTTGGTCAAGTTGATCCGGTGATCGGTCACCCGGTTCTCCTTGAAGTTGTACGTGCGAATCTTTTCGCTACGACCGCCACCGCCGAGTTGAGAGCGCTTGAGATCGCCAAGCTCGCTGGCCTGAGCGTCCTGGGCGGCCCTGAGCAGGCGCGAACGCAGCACGATGAGGGCCTTGGCTCGATTTTGAATCTGGCTCTTCTCGTCCTGCATCGAGACCACGATGCCCGTGGGCAGGTGCGTGATGCGCACCGCGGAGTCGGTGGTGTTGACGCTTTGGCCGCCGGGACCAGAGGAGCGGTACACGTCGATTTTGAGTTCGGCGGGGTCGATCACGACGTCGACGTCTTCGGCTTCGGGCAGCACCGAGACGGTGGCCGAGGAGGTGTGCACTCGCCCCTTGGCTTCGGTAACGGGAACGCGCTGGACGCGGTGCACACCGGCCTCGAAGGCCAGACGCGTCCAGGCGTCATCGCCCTTGACCAGATAGGTGGCTTCGTCAAGACCCCCCTTGTCCGACTCGCGTTCCTCGATGACCTCAAACTTCCAACCGCGCAGCGCCGCATAGCGCTTATACATCTCGGCCAAGTCGGCCGCAAAGAGGTTGGCCTCCTCGCCGCCCTCGGCGCCGCGAATCTCCAGGATCACGTTGCGCCCCTCGTTGGGATCGTGGGGCAGCAACAGGGTCTCGAGGTCCTCTTCGACTTCGGCGATGCGCGACTCGGCGGCGTTCACTTCGTCGCGCCAGAGCTCTCGGTCCTGGCCCTCGGTCTCGTTGAACATCTCTCGGGCCGTGTTCAGGTCCTCTCGGGCACTCTGTAGAGCCAGCCAGGCGACGTTGATGTCGTTGAGCTCCTTATGGCGACGTGAGAGGTCGCGAAGACGGGTGAGGTCGTTGGCAACATCGGGCTCCGCCAACTGAACTTCGACGGTGCGAAGCTCGTCTTGGAGGAGGGAAAGTGTCTGGTCGAGGGAGCGCACGGAAGTCGCGGAGCGCCCGAGGTTCTAAGCCCTGGGAGCGCGCGCCTTGGTCTTTTGCGCGTAGCGGCGCTGAAAGCGCTCGACGCGGCCACCGGTGTCAACCAACTTCTGCTTGCCGGTAAAGAACGGGTGGCACTCGTTGCAGAGCTCGACGCGCAGCGTGGACTTGGTCGAGGACGTCGTAAAGGTGTTGCCGCACGAGCAGGTGACGGCGGCCTCGCCGTAGGTGGGGTGAATATCTTGCTTCATGTCGCTCCTTAAGTGCGAAGGAAAAGTGTAGCGGGAAATTAGCTGGTTGGTGCCGGTCCCCGACCGATCTCGGCCAGGAACTCCTCGTTCGATTTGGTGGTCTTGAGTTTGTCGATCAAGAGCTCGAGTCCGGCGGCGTCGCGACCTTCGGCCGCCAAGCCATTGAGAACGCGACGCAGTTTCCACACCTGGGGCAGCGCGTCGCGGCTAAAGAGCAGTTCTTCGTGACGAGTCGAGGACGCGTTGACGTCGATCGCCGGGTACAGGCGCCGTTCGGCGAGCCGGCGGTCGAGGCGAAGCTCCATGTTGCCGGTTCCCTTGAACTCTTCGAAGATCACCTCGTCCATCTTCGAACCCGTCTCAACGAGCGCACTGGCCAGGATGGTCAAGGACCCACCTTCTTCTATGTTGCGCGCGGCGCCGAAGAACTTCTTGGGTGGATACAACGCACCCGAGTCCACGCCACCGGACATAATGCGCCCGGTCGCCGGAGCGGCGAGGTTGTAGGCGCGCGCCAGTCGGGTGATGCCGTCGAGGATGATCACCACGTCACGGCCCTGTTCGACCAGACGCTTCGCGCGCTCGATGCAGAGCTCGGCCACGTGCGTGTGCTCTTCGGCCGGTCGGTCAAAGGTCGATGAGATCACTTCGCCCCGGACGCTGCGCCGGATATCGGTGACCTCTTCGGGACGCTCGTCGACCAGGAGCACCATCAGGTGAACCTCGGGATTATTGGCTTCGATGGACTGGGCGATCTGCTTCATGATCGTGGTCTTACCGGCCTTGGGGGGCGAGACGATGAGCCCGCGCTGACCCTTACCGATCGGCGACAACAGGTCCACGATGCGTGGCGTGAGGTCGAGCTTGCCGCCCTCGTTGATCTCGAGGTTCAACTTCTCGTCGGGAAAGAGCGGAGTGAGATCCTCGAACTTGGGACGCAGACGCGCCACTTCGGGATCGACACCAGCGACGGTGTCGACGCGCAGCAACGCCGGGTACTTCTCGTTGGAAGCGGCGGGACGATACCCGCCGACGATGGTGTCGCCCTTGCGCAGGTGGTACCGACGCACCTGATTGATCGAGACGTAGACGTCGTTGGGTGAGGAGTGGTATCCCTTGGCGCGCAAGAAGCCGTAGCCGTCGTCGCGCAGGTCCAAGAGACCCTCGACGTCCACGAGTTCGCCGGTGTAGGGCTGGTCGGCGTTGGGCATCGACTCGCCGTTAAAGCGTTCTCGCCCGTTGCGGTTGCGCCGGTTGCGACGCGAGCGGCCGTTGGCGTCGCCCCCGTTGAACTCACGCGGTTGGCGCTCGGGGCGAGCTTGCGTGAACTGACGCGCCGCGGGACGCTCGCTCGGCGTCGTCTCGGCGTTCGATTCGACGCTGGGCGTGGGCACCGTGGGTGCGCTGGGTGCCTCCGCGGCGACGGGGGCGTCGGCGGCGAACTCGCCCAGGAGGTCGTCGAAGTCATCGACGGGGGTGGCGACGGTGCGACGTGAGCGCACCGCGCGGGTACCTTCGCGAGGCGCATTCTGTGCTGCGCCGTTGTTCGAGGCACCGTTAGAACTCGCCGGCTCGGACATGATGGCCTCGATGAGGGCGGCCTTGGTGGCGCGGGCGGGCGTGTCAACGCCCATCACTTTGGCGATCGTTTGAAGGTCTTCGCGACTCTTGGTCTCGAGATCCGAACGCTCTGGGGAAGGCTTGATAGCCATGAAATGAATCCTTTCTCGCCGCTCGTGAAGATATGACAGAACGGAGAAGAAATACAGGGGAAAAGCCGTCTCGGAGAAGATTCCTTACGCCGGCATAACCGAACGGACGACAACATCAAGTATAGCAGCGCAATGCGCCAACACAACTATTCAAGTTCGCTGAGAAGCGCTTTCAGCGTCGCGTCCACCACATTGGGCAGCTGGCTCGACCCTACGGCAGTATCCGGATCTTTTAAGCCATTGCCCGTCAGAACACACACCACCGTCGAACCTTCGGGCACTCCGTACTTCAAAAGTCCCGCCACCGACGCCGCCGAAGCGGGCTCACAGAACACTGATTCGTGTCGCGCCACGTAGTGGTACGCGTCGAGGATCTCCTCGTCGCTCACCGCGCGAATGTCGCCCAGAGACTCGTGGATGACCTCGAGTGCGGGTACCCAACTCGCCGGATTGCCGATGCGAATGGCGGTGGCGATGGTTTCGGGCTCGGCCACCGGATGCCCGATCACAATTGGTGCTGCACCGGCCGCCTGAAACCCCCACATCTTGGGCAGCGTCGCGCAGCGCTGAGCGAAGTGGTATTGCGTGAAGCCACGCCAATACGCCGTGATGTTACCGGCGTTGCCCACCGGAATCGACAGGATGTCGGGCGCATCGCCGAGGACGTCGACAATCTCGAAAGCCCCGGTCTTTTGCCCCTCGATGCGGTCGGGGTTGATCGAGTTCACGATCGTCATCGGCAGGTACTGGGTGAGCTCGCGGGCCAAGTTGAGGGCCTGGTCAAAGTTGCCGCGTATCTGGACGACCTTGGCGCCGTAGACCATGGCTTGGGCCAACTTGCCGATCGCGATCTTGCCGTCGGGCACGAGCACCACGCACTCCATGTCGGCCTTCGCCGCGTAGGCGGCGGCCGCGGCCGAGGTATTACCCGTGGAACCGCAGATCACCCTCGTCGCCCCGTTGGCCTTCGCCTTGGTAATCGCCATCGTCATACCGCGGTCCTTGAAGGAACCTGATGGATTCAGTCCTTCGTACTTGAGCCACACGTTCGCTTGAAGGCGCTCGGAGAGACTCTCGGCGTGCAGGAGGGGCGTGTGTCCCTCCTGTAAGGTCACGATGTCCGAGACGCCGTCCAGGTCGAGCCACTCGGCGTACTCAACGAGTAGTCCGCCCCATGGTTTCATGCGACCTCTTCGTCGATAACCCGAATGCACGCGCCCACCGACTCCACCGAACTGAGCGCGCTGAGTTCAGCCAGCGTGGCGTCGACGTCGGCGCTCAGTGCCTCGTGGGTCAAGAAGGCCAGTCGGGCCTCGTTGTTAAAGCCCGACTGATCCATCGACTGAATGGACACCTGGTGCCGACCGAAGACGCTCGCGACTTCGGCCAGCACACCCGGTCGGTCCCACACGTCCACGCTGAGATAGAACCGGCTCGACAACTCCCCCGCGGGCACGTAGTGCAAGGAGTGATCGCCGCTAAAGGGCACGTCGTGTCGATCGCTCACGCGATTGCGCGCGGCGTCCAGCAAGTCGCCGAGCACCGCGGTCGCCGTTGGTTCGCCACCCGCGCCCTGACCGAGCCACATCAGCGGCCCACTTTTGACGCCGTTGACAAACACGGCGTTCATTGCTCCGTTGACCGAGGCCAGCGGGTGCGCGACCGGAACCATAGCGGGATGAACTCTGCGTGAAATGCCCGAATCTCCTACCCGCTCGGCGACGCCGATCAACTTGATCACGTAGCCCATGCGCTTGGCGACCTCGACGTCCACACTGCGAACCCCCGTGATTCCCTCGCGCGAGATCTCATCGCCGCCGAGGCGCGTGCCAAAGGCCAACGTCGAGAGAATCTGCACTTTGGCCGCCGCGTCGAAACCGTCGACGTCGGCGGAGGGGTCCGCCTGCTCGGCGTACCCCAAAACTTGCGCCTCGCGCAGGGCCTCGGCGTAGTCACTGCCTTCGTTCATCATCTTGGTCAGAATGAAGTTTGTCGTCCCGTTCACGATTCCCATCACGCGAGTGATGCGCTCGCCGGCCAACGACGTGCGCAACGCGCGAAGTATGGGAATCGCCCCTCCCACCGCTCCCTCGTAGAAGAGGTCGGCGTGGTTCTCGTGAGCGAGTTGGGCCAGCTGGGGCCCGGACTGGGCAATGAGCGCCTTGTTGCCCGTCACCACCGACACTCCGCGCTTGAGGGCGCTCTCGATGTAGGTCTTCATCGGCTCGATGCCACCCGCCACCTCGACCAGGATGTCCAAGTCGGCTTCGATCAGGGATTCCACGTCGTCGGTGAGCAGCTCTCGGGGAATTCCCGGGCGAGACTTCGAAAGATCACGTACCGCCACGCCGACGAGCTCTACGTCGGCCGTTGCGGCGTCGGTTAACGCCTCTCGGCGCGTGGGGTCGCTCAGAAGCTGGGCCAGCGAGGTGCCCACAAAGCCACCGCCGATCACGCCGACCCGTACGACCCCATCCTTCATCGAAATAAGGCTAACTCAGGGTCGGCGAGAGGCCGACCTCGAGTCGCGCGAGGTCCTCGAAAGTCTCGCGTCGAAGAACTTCACGGGCGGCTCCGTTGTGCACGAACACGACCGCGGGTCGAGGAACCCGGTTGTAGTTCGACGCCATCGAGTATCCATACGCCCCGGTCACCGGTGTGGCGACGAGACTGCCGACGCCGGTGGAGGCAGGCAAGTAGGCCTCATCGACCAGGACGTCACCGCTCTCACAGTGCTTCCCCACCAGGCGCACCACCTGGGGTCGCTCGGCCAGGGGCTGATCGACGTCGAAGGCTTCGTAGCCCGAGCCGTAGAGCACGGGTCGCGGGTTGTCGCTCATCCCACCGTCGACCGCCATATACGTACGGTGCGTCACGGGCTTGACGACCCCGACCCGATAGATCGTGAGTGCCGCTTGGGCGACAATCGAGCGACCCGGTTCAGCCAGGATGCGCACCTCGCTACGAAGGCCGGCCCCCGTGGCGGCCTCGCGAATGGCGCGACCCCACTCGGTGATCGACGGTGCGGCCTCACCGGTCACGTAGGCCACGCCGAGACCTCCGCCCACGCACAGTTCATCAAAGTTGTCGTCCTTCGTGAAGTCGACCAGTATCCCGATCGACTCTCTGAACCCCTCGACCTCAAAGATCTGCGAACCGATGTGGGCGTGCACGCCGTGCAGGGTGAGACCGTCAATGCTGCGCATCTGCTCGATCGCTCGTCGCGCTTCGCCGGTTGCGACCGAGAACCCAAACTTCGTGTCTTCTTGTCCCGTTCGCACGTACTCGTGAGTGTGCGCTTCAACCCCCGGGGTCACGCGCACCAAAGCGTTGACCGGAGACTGGGGCGAGACAATGTTGCTGAGGTGCTCGATCTCTGGGAAATTGTCGACGACGATGCGATGCACTCCAACTGACACGGCGCGATCAATCTCTTCCGATGACTTGTTGTTGCCGTGCACGATGATGCGACTCGCGGGTACCCCGGCGCGCAGGACGATGTCGAGTTCGCCGCCCGTGGCCACGTCCACGCACAGCCCCTCGTCGGCGGCGAGTTGGGCCATGGCGCCACAGAGAAAAGCCTTCGACGCGAACGCGACGCCGTCATCAAAAGCGCGTGCGGCTTCACGGCACCGTTCGCGAAGGGTCACCTCGTCGTAGACGAACAGCGGCGTGCCGAAGGTCGTCGCCAACGCGCGCAGATCGACGCCACCCACACTCACTCCGTCGTCGCGCAACTGCGTTGTGTCGGGAAAGAGAGAAGCCGGTACCGGCTCGACACCCATGGGTCAACACTACGAGTTCATCGTTGCCCTGAACTCGCCGGAGTACCTCATCGCCCCGGTCTCTAAAAGCCGGCCCGGTAGACTGACGGCGCGCCCTCGTAGCTCAGCGGATAGAGCATTGGCCTCCGAAGCCATGTGCGCAGGTTCGACTCCTGTCGAGGGCACCACGCGTCGGTGTGACTGAACGACTCACTGCACCCCGCGAGTGTCGCAACCTCTCGCGGCCCCAGAAGCCCGAGATGTTCAACGTCGATGTCCGATGACATCCGTCGGGTTCTGCAACCGCGTTCTGCCTCGAGCTCAGTTCGTGGGAATCAGCGCCTCGTCTTCGGGCGTACCAACGTCGGGGTCGTCGAGCGTCCTGATCGGTCCTTTGAACGTCTTGTTGGCGCCGGCGATCCAGGCGATCCAGACCCCCAACGCCAAGGCAATCGTCACGAGCGGCGCGTAGTTGAAGTCACTCCAACTAAAGCCGCTCAACCAGGGAACCGCCGCTGGCGACGTGGGCAGACAGAAGATGATCACGCACAGCACGACCCAGATGATGGCAATGAGATTGATCCACTTGTAGTGCTTGCCGAGATTCCACACGCCCGGTTCAAACTTGCTCCCCATGCGCCAGCGCAGAAAGACCGGGAGGATGTAGGCGATGTACAGCCCGATGGTCGTAATCGACGTGACCGCAAAGAAGGCCACCGGGAATCCGGCCTTGTTGCCGAACAGGGCCGGGATGGTGATGATCAGTGAGAAGGCCACCACGAAGAGCACCGCCCAAGTCGGGGTCCGGTGCTTGTTGAGTCGACGCCACAGCGAGTGGCCCGGCACGGCGCCGTCGCGCGAGAACGCGAACACCATTCTCGAGGCCGCCGCCACGCAGCCCATCCCGCAGAACAGCTGTCCGACGGTGGAGATGTCCAGAACAAGTTTCGCGAGCCCAGAACTCAGCGCGGACTCGATGATCGGAATCGCGCCACCGCCGCCGGCGTTAATTGCGGCGATGTGGGTCGCAGCGAACGTGATCGCGAGCAGCACCGCCCAGCCACCAACGGCCGAATAGGCAATCGACGTCCACAGTCCCCGGGGAGCGGCGCGCTCGGCGTCGTGGGTCTCCTCGGACAAGTGGGCCGACGCGTCGTAGCCGGTGAAGGTGTACATAGTGAGCAAAAAGCCGAGGGGCAAGATCATGAACCAGTAGAAGTGACCCGAGAATCCGCTGTTGTTAATCCGGTGCGAGAACACCCAGGAGAAGCTCTGGTGCGTTGAGGGTCCGAAGGCCAGCACGCCCACGATCACCAACACCCCACCCAGCATCCACCACGCCGAGATGCGGTTGAGCAACGACACCAGGTGCGAGGAGAAGACGTTGATGATGGCGTGCAGGGCCAGGATCAAGACGAACAGGATGAACACGTTGTGCAGAATCGTCGACGGGTCAGACGTTTTGAAGTTCAGGATGAAGTTGACGCCGTACAACGCGAGCACCGAGTTCAGGAACGACGCGCACCCGTAGTCGACAGCCGCGACGATGGCGACGAGACCGAGCAGGTTGAACCAACCCGTGAACCACGCCCATCGCACGCCGCCCAGACTGTACGCCCAGTAGTAGATCCCGCCCGCGGTCGGGTACTTCGAGGCCAGCTCCGCCATGGAGAGTCCGACGACGAGAACCAGCAGACTGATGACCGGCCAGCCGATCGACGCCGCGATCGGACCGCCATCGTTCCACGCCTGTCCGTAGGTCGTGAAACAGCCGCTGAGGATGCAGATAATCGTCAGCGAAATCGCGAAGTTCGAAAATCCGCTCCAGCCTCGGTTGAGCTCCTGCTTGTAGCCGAGAGCCGCCAGGCGCCTCTCATCCGCCGTCAGCGCTCTAGAACTATCACTCATCCAGTTCTCCCCACTGTTTTGGTCTGCGAGACCACTTGCTGAGCACGCCGCTCAATGTCGAAGGAGAATACTCGATTCGCTCGACATTTTCGCCAAAATATCTAATTGGTATTCAGGTTTCGTCGAGGCTCGACGCCAGCTACGACGTGGTCGAGCGCCCGTCACCTTTCAGAGGGGTCCGGAGTCGAACTCTCGCGCACTGGGTCCCCGCAGCTATCCACTGCGTAGGTCGTGACGCGAGATCTGCTCTCGCCCAAAGTGCGCTGAGTGTGCCGCGGTCCTCGTCGATTCAACTTCTCCTACGCCGGCTGTATGTCAGTGGCTGACGTTAGTTACGCTGGAGGTGTGCGTTGGCAGCCCGATAGTCGTGGGCGACTCGAAGTTGCGGCCCTGGAGCTCTACCTCGAACAGGGGTTTGAGAACACGACGGTGGCCGAGATCGCCCAGCGCGCGGGACTGACGGAGCGCACATTCTTTCGCTACTTCAGCGACAAGCGTGAGGTGCTGTTCCCCGGGGGTGAGACTTTCGAGAACATCGTCACCGACGCGGCAGCGGCCGCGCCCCAAGAACTCGGCCCCCTCGACGCCGCGTTCGTGGGGCTTGAGGCGGTGAGCTCGTTTCTAAAAGAGCGCCGGTCCTTCGCCCAAAAGCGCCAGCGGATCATCTCGGCGACCGCCGAACTTCAAGAACGAGAACTCATCAAACTCCAGTCCCTCGTGACCAAGCTGGCCGCCGCGCTTCGCGCGCGCGGTGTCGCGGACCCCGTGGCGGCCCTGGTCGCCGAGGTGAGTGTCGCGGTGTTCAAGACGTCCTTTGAGGAGTGGGTTCGCCCCAAGAACACTCGAGACCTTGCGAGCGTCTTGCGCGCGTCGCTTAGTGAGTTGAAGACCGCGACCCTCGCGCGCGGGGATGGCGCCTAAGCCGACGTGTCGGCAAAGGTGCGCTGAGCAGTCAAGTCCACGAATCGGTGAATCGAGCCGTCGAGTCTCCACTGTGCGCGCACCGTGGTGCGCGGCTCAATACGGCGCAACGTCGTGAAGAGCTGGCGATTCGCCGTTTCGGGATCCTCGCTCTCGACGGTACCCTCGACGCGAAATCCATTCGACGTCGCCGTCACCGTTCCCTCCACCATATTGACAAGGGCGGCGCGCACCGCCACGGGCTGGGCGGAGGTCACGTCGGCTGAGAGTTCTAAGAGCGCCACCGGAAAAGCGTAGGCAGAGAACATATTTTCTGTCGAAAATACGTCAAAATGTTGTGCTACGGAACGATAATCATGCGAACGGTGTCCGTCACGGCCGCCTGATTGGACGACGATCCCGCCATGACAACCACGGGATCTCCGGGCTTGGCGAATCCCGTTTCCTTGAGCTTGGTCACCGCGTAGTCGCACAGTCCGTCGATGTCCTGAAGCGGGGTGACGAAGGTCTCTTGGATACCCCAGGAACTGCGCAACTGCAAGGCGGTCGAGACGTTCGGGGTGAGCACCACGATGGGCATGGGCGGGCGAAAACGCGAGATCGCTCGAGCGGTGAGGCCCGAACGCGTGCAGGCAACGAGGGCGACCGCATTTTCGTCCATCGCGGCCCGCCACGCCGCACCGGTGATCGCCGCGGTCACGCGCTGCGCTTGGGTGCTCGTGGTGACGAGATCCTGTATGCCCAGTCCCGCCCCCCACTCGCCGTAGGGGAACGACATTTCGGCGCGCCGCACGATCCGGTCCATCGTGACAACGGTCCCCACGGGATCCTCGCCGATCGCCGTTTCACCACTCAGCATCACCGCGCTCGCCCCGTCCAGGACGGCGTTGGCCACATCGGTCACCTCGGCGCGCGTGGGTACCTGGGCGTGCGTCATTGATTCGAGCATCTGGGTAGCCACCACCACCGGACGCGCGTAGCGAATGCCCAGGCGCACGATCTCTTTTTGGAGATGGGGCACCTCTTCGATCGGCAGGCGAACCCCCAGGTCGCCGCGCGCGACCATGAGCGAGTCGGAGTGCTCCATGATCTCGTTGAGGTTCTCGATCCCCTCGCCCGTCTCGATCTTGGACATGATCATCACGTCGGGTCGTGAGAGCACCGCGCGCACACTCTCCACGTCGAAGCCGGATCGCACAAAGGAAACGGCGAGTATCTCAAATTCTTCACTGCGCAGGGCCTCGAGACGGTGACGATCGTCCTCAGTGGGCAGGCGGTCGTCCATCACCGAGGACGGAAGTGAGAGGCCGGGCTTGCCCATGACCGCGCCACCCGAGGTGACGCGCGCCTCGACGTTGGCCCCCACGTTGGTGACGATCAGCGACACTCCCCCGTCGCCAATGTGGACCCGGTCGCCAATTTTGAGTTGGCTCAGGACGTGGTCTCGCTCGACCGTGATGCGCTCGGCGCTGGAGACCTCGCCGAAGGCTTCCACCAACTTCGTCTCTTCGCCCACGCTCAGAGGTACAGGCGACGTGCCAAAGGATCCGGCACGGATCTTCGGACCGGGGATATCGACCATGATGGCGACGTCGGGTACGACCCGGCGAACTCGCCGCAGGCGCTCGACGCCCGAGGGAATGTCGCCGTGAGCGAAGGACAACCGAAAAACGTCGACCCCGGCGGAGGCCAGTTCCTTTAGCCTTTCGTCTGACTCTGAGGCCGGACCAATTGTCGCTACGATTCGCGTGCGTCGCACGGCGTTCCCTTCGCTCTTTTGCGAGGAGTCTACGAGATGAGACGCGCCGCCTTTTTGTGGATCGGTGCCTACCGCAAAGTAAGGGACAAGAGTTGTCACGTCGCGGACCCAAACAGTCCGCGCGAGAGACGTTCGTGTCGAGCGAGCACGGAGCTAACCAGGCGCCCTCGCCTCGTGAGGGAGCCCAAATGTGGTCACAACTCGCGCGACTACCATGGCCGAATCAGTGTTCGAGGGAGCGTATGAGTACGTCAACGAGGGGCCGGCTGACCCAAAAGGAACTTGTCGCTCAGGTCAAAAGTGGCGAGATTGACACCGTCATAATGGCCATCACCGACATGCAGGGCCGCCTCCAGGGCAAGCGAATCGACGCCGATTTCTTCGTAAACGACCTCCTAGAGGGCGTCGTGGAAGGGTGCAGCTACTTACTCGCCTCGGACGTCGACATGAATACCGTCGACGGATTTGCCCTCACCTCGTGGGAGCGAGGCTACGGGGACCTGGCCTTTGCCCCCGATTACACGACGATTCGTCTCGTCCCCTGGCACGACAAGACGGCGATCGTGTTCGCGGATGTCGAGACGGTTCACGGAGATCCCATCACCGTCTCGCCGCGTCAGATCCTGCAAAATCAAGTCGGTCAACTCGCCGCGCGCGGCTGGAGCGGGCTGACGGGCACCGAGCTCGAGTTCATCATGTTCGAGGACTCCTATGAGGACGCCTGGGACGCCGGCTACCGAGGACTGAAGCCCTCAAATCAGTACAACGTGGACTACTCGCTGCTCGGCACCTCGCGCGTCGAAGGCGTTCTCGGGCGCGTACGACGCTCAATGAAAGACGCGGGCATGGTCGTCGAGTCTCTGAAGGGCGAGTGCAACTTCGGTCAGCACGAACTCGCCTTTAAGTACGCCGAGCTGGTGGACAAGTGCGACGAGCATTCGCTCTTTAAGTTGGGCGCGAAGGAGATCGCAGCCCAAGAAGGTTGCAGCATCACCTTCATGGCTAAGTACAACGAGCGCGAAGGCAACTCTTGTCATATCCATCTGTCCGTGCGCGATGAGAACAACGAGTCGGTCTTCGCCGGCGACGGAGAGCACGGATTTTCAGAGGTCTTCGCCCACTTCCTGGCGGGGCAGATCGCCTACGCCCGCGAGCTCTCCCTCTTCCTCGCGCCCAACATCAACAGCTACAAGCGATTCGTCGAAGGCTCCTTCGCGCCCACCGCGCTGCTCTGGGGGCTGGACAATCGCACGTGCGCGTTTCGGGTCGTGGGACACGGCCCTTCTCTGCGCGTCGAGTGTCGGATTCCCGGCGGTGACGTCAACCCGTACCTCGCGATCTCTGCCCTGGTCGCGGCTGGACTGCGCGGGGTGGACGAGTCGCTGCCCCTGGGGCCCGCCTTCGAGGGCAACGCCTATCTCTCCGACGCGCCGCGTGTGCCCACCTCGTTACGCGAGGCAGCCGATCTCTTTGCGTCAAGTGGAGTCGCCCGCGACGTCTTTGGCGACGAGGTTGTTGAGCACTACGCTCACGCGGCGCGCGTTGAGGTCGCGGCCTTCGACGCGGCGGTCACCGACTGGGAGCGCTACCGAGGTTTCGAACGCCTATGAGCACACTGGGCATCGTCAACCCATCCACCGAAGAGCAAATCGCGAGTATCAGCCTGGCGAGCATCGAAGAAACCGACGCCGCCATCGAGCGAGCGTCCTCGACTGCGGCCAGTTGGAAGAAGGTCTCGCCCGCGGATCGAGCCCGACTGTTGCGTCGCTTCGCCGAGGTGGTCGACGCCCACAACGAAGAGCTCGCCCAGCTCGAGGTCGCCAACTCGGGCCACACGATTACCAACGCGCGATGGGAAGCGGGCAACGTTCGCGACGTCCTCTACTACTACTCCGGCGCGCCGGAGCGACACTCGGGTAAGCAGATCCCCGTCGCGGGTGGCGTGGATCTCACCTTCTATGAGCCGCTGGGTGTCGTGGGCATCATCGTGCCCTGGAACTTTCCGATGCCCATCGCGGGCTGGGGATTCGCTCCGGCGCTCGCCGCGGGCAACACCGTGGTCCTCAAGCCCGCGGTTCTCACGCCACTCACCGCCCTGCGCCTGGGCGAACTCGCGTTGGAAGCCGGTATTCCCGAAGGGGTCTTCCAAGTCGTCACGGGTGACGGCTCGATGGTGGGCAACCGCTTCGTGACGCATCCGGCGGTGCGCAAGGTGTGCTTCACCGGATCCAACGCCGTGGGGCGGATCATCATGGAGGGGTGTGCGGCCCAGGTCAAACGTGTCACGTTGGAGTTAGGCGGCAAGAGCGCGAACATTATCTTTGGCGACGCGGATCTCGAACGAGCCGCCGCGCTGGCCCCGTACGCCGTCTTCGACAATGCGGGCCAGGACTGCTGCGCTCGCTCACGCCTGCTCGTCGAGGCGTCCGCCTACGAGCGTTTCATGGAGTACTTCGAACCCGCGGTCAAGGGGGTCAAGGTCCAAGACCCCAGGAGCGACCAGAGCGAAATGGGACCCCTCATCACCTCCGCCCAGCGCGAGAGCGTGCGGGCCTACGTCGAGGAGTCAACGGTAGCCTTCACGGGTTCGGCCCCCACGGGCCCGGGGTACTGGATGGCCCCCACGGTGCTCGAAACCACCGACCGCTCGGTTCGATCCTTCCAAGAAGAGATCTTTGGTCCCGTCGTCTCGGTCGTTCGATTCGCCGACGAAGCCGAAGCGATCGCCATTGCGAACGACAGTGTCTATGGACTATCAGGCTCGATCTGGAGCCGCGACATCGCCAAGGCCCTGCGGGTTGCTCGCGCCGTGGACACCGGCGCACTCTCGGTGAACTCGAACTCCTCGGTTCGGTACTCGACGCCCTTTGGTGGCTTTAAGCACTCGGGCTTGGGCCGCGAGCTCGGTCCCGATGCGTTGCTGGGCTTCAGCGAAGAAAAGAATGTCTTTATCTCAACGGAGGACAGTTAAATGGGACGCTTGGACAACAAAGTCGCCGTTATCACCGGGGCGGCGAGTGGCATCGGGCGGGCGACGGCGTTGCGCTTCGCCCACGAAGGCGCCAAGGTCGTCGTGGCCGACCTCAACGAGGACACGGGCACCGCGCTGGCCGACGAGATCGCGGGGACATTTGTTCAGGTGAACGTGGCCGACGAGGCGAGTGTGAAGTCGATGTACGACCAGGTCCTCGCGACCTACGGCGGCGTCGACATCCTCTTTAACAACGCTGGCATCTCACCGGCCGATGACGACTCGATCCTCACCACCGAACTCGACGCCTGGAAGCGCGTCCAGGACGTCAACCTCACTTCGGTCTACCTGTGCTGCAAGTACGGCATCCCCCATCTCTTGGCGCGCGGCGGCGGATCGATTATCAACACGGCGTCCTTTGTCGCGGTGATGGGTTCGGCCACCAGCCAGGTCTCCTATACCGCTTCTAAAGGCGGGGTGCTGTCGATGTCGCGCGAGCTCGGCGTGCAGTTCGCGCGTGAGGGCATCCGCGTCAACGCGCTGTGCCCGGGACCGGTCAACACGCCCCTGCTCCAAGAGCTCTTCGCCAAGGACCCCGAGCGCGCCGCGCGGCGCCTGGTGCACATCCCGGCGGGACGCTTCGCCGAACCTGAAGAGATCGCGAGCGCAGCGCTGTTTCTGGCGAGCGACGACTCCACCTTCGTCAACGCCACGACGTTCCTCGTCGACGGCGGCATCGCCGGGGCCTACGTCACGCCCCTGTGAGCTAGGAGTTCACCAGCGACTCGGGAATGAAGTACTCGCTTAAGTACTTCTCGCCCTCATCGCACAGCACGGTCACCACAGTTGCCGCGTCGCCCAACTCCTCACGAATCTGGCGAGCGAGAACCATATTCGCCCCCGAACTCGGACCTACCAGCAGACC
>DATJUR010000041.1:0-2403 GCA_035502215.1 Acidimicrobiales bacterium
ACGCCCGGGTGGACTTCGAAGTCGAGATCGTCGACCGCCGTGGTGTCGCCGTACGTCTTGGTGAGGTGTTCGACTTTGATCATGGGGATTACGAAAATCTAGCCAGGTCCGAGTCGGGCCAATATGGATTCGGCACTACGCACCATCTGGGCCACGATCTCACCGGCCGGAGTCACCTCATCGATCGCCCCCACCGCCTGGCCGGCGGGGTAGCCCTCTCGTCGCGGGTCGACGCCGGTCGTCGCCTCGTCGCCGCCCAGGTGAAAGGTTCCATCTCGCAGTGATGTCATGAGCTGCTCGGGAAATGGCTGTAGGAGCGATGGGTCGGCCTCGTAGCGCTCGGTCGTCTCGTTTCGAATCACACGCATCGTCTTGCCGCTGAAGGCTCGCGAGATCACCGTGTCGTCCTCGCGCGCGTTGAGCATGCTCTGGTGATAGCCGGGAATCGCGCGCGCCTCGGGGGTGGCGATGAAACGAGTACCGACCCACACGCCGTCGGCCCCTAGGGCCAGCGCCGCAGCGAGCCCACGACCATCAAAGATGCCGCCCGCCGCAACGACCGGTATGGCGCCGCCGACGAGGTCGACGATCATTGGTACCAGGGGCAGGGTAGCCACGGTTCCGGTGTGTCCTCCCGCTTCGGTACCTTGAGCGACCACGATGTCGCATCCCGCGTCCAGGGCTCGGCGAGCGTGCTCAACTTTTCCGCACATCGATATCACGAGGACCCCGTGGTCGTGACAGAGCTCGATCACGCGCGAGGGAACGCCGAGTCCGGCGACAAACGTACTGGCCCCGCCTTCAATGAGCAGCTCCACGTTCGTTCTCAAGGAGTCAGGGAAGGCCGTGAGCAGGTCGACGCCGAAGGGCCGATTGGTGAGCGCTCGGGTTGCCGCTATCTCCCGAGCGAGCTGGTCGCTCGTCATCGTCGAGGCGCCCAGGCATCCGTATCCTCCGGCGTTCGACACGGCGGCGGTGAGAACGCTGTAGGAGACCCCGCCCATGCCGGCGAGCATGACCGGGTGTTCGATCCCGAGGAGTTCGGTGAGACGGGTCTTCACGCTTGACAACTTACTGAGGCCCGTCACTGGGACAGGAGGAGCGCTCTTAGCCGAGCGATGAGCGCCTCGGCCCCTCGTTCGAGCACCCCGAGGCAGTCGTCGAACTCTCTCTCGGCGCCGTAGTACGGGTCGGCCACGTCCAAATCGCTCGACGGATCGATCAAGCGGCGCCACAGGAGAACCTCGGTGCCCGGGTTGCTAAGGCGTTCGCGCACACTGGCCAGGTGCTCGCGCGTCATGACCAACACGACGTCTTGGCCGTTGAGGTAGTCCGCGCTGGCGTATTGGGCGCGAGAGCCAGGCTCGCCATAGCCTGCGCGCGCGAGCGCCTGGCGTGCCCGGGGATCCATCTCGTCTCCCACGTGCCAGTTGGCGATGCCGGCACTGGTGACCGTGACGTGACCGGCTAGGTCCAAATCCGCAGCGATGAACTGTTTCAAGACGACCTCGGCCATGGGAGACCGGCAGATGTTTCCGGTGCAGATCGTGGCAACGCGCAGGTCGGTCGGGGGCACTTTTCTCCTGGGGAATTCTTAAGCGGACGCGAGCGAAATAGCGTCGCGCGACGTGCGAATACTAGGGGGAAAACGGTAAAGTACGCTAAGGAACAGCGGAAAGGAGTCGCGATGCCTCTGTCTGAGCACGAGCAGCGAATCCTGGCCGAATTGGAAGAGTCGCTGTCCAAGCAAGATCCTCGATTCGCAAAGAACGTCCGCGAAACGAACATCTACTCTCACAGCGGGCGCCGCGTGCGTTGGGGTGTCGCGGGTTTCATCGCCGGTCTGGCGATCTTGGTGTTCTTCTTCTCTCGATCTGTGCTCCTCGGACTCGTGGGCGTCGCACTGATGTTCGTGTCGGCCGTCGTCGTTGAGCGCAATGCGCGTCTTTTGGGTCGCGCGTCCTGGCAAGACATCACTCGAGGCCAGGGCGACGACGCCCATGCGAGCTACGGTCCTCGGACCAGCTCACTCCGCGACTGGTTGTCGCGTCACCGTCATAAAAGCGAATGAACATGGTCGGAGGCGCGCACTGCGCGTCTCCGGGCGCCAGACCTAGGTCGCGAGTGTCGAGCGCGCACGCTCTCGTGCGCCACGCTGAGGCCTCGCATCGAAAGGAAGTGCCGTGACCGGGGTCTCCATTCGCGACCTCTGCGCGCACTTCGCGCGTCGTCCGGGCGACCTTGCGAGCGTTGCGCGGGCCACCTGGCGTCTGCGGCGGCGAGGGTGGTGGCACCAATCGCCGTTTCTACCGGTGCCGGGACGCGCGTACTGGCGCTTTCGCGTTGTCACGGCCACGGGCTCTTCCATGGGCACCATGAGCGCGCGCGACGTGATCGAGTACT
>DATJUR010000042.1:0-3210 GCA_035502215.1 Acidimicrobiales bacterium
CCGGTCGACGAGATGATCGAGGGCATCATCGACGGCATTTTCTTTAACCAGGGTCACGTGTGCTGTGCGGGATCACGCCTCCTGGTTCAAGAGTCGATCGCCGATGAGGTGCTGCGCCGGCTGATTCGCCGGGTGGATCAACTTCGCGTCGGCGACCCCTTGGACAAGAACACCGATGTCGGCGCGATCAACTCGGCCGCCCAGCTTGCGCGCATCACCGAGCTCACCCAGTACGGCGAGGCGGAGGGCGCCACGCGCTACACCAGCTCGTGTACGTTGCCCGAGAAGGGCTACTGGTTCGCGCCGACCGTCTTCGCCGATGTCTCCCAGTCGCACCGCATCGCCCGAGAAGAGATCTTTGGCCCCGTGCTCTCAGTGCTGACGTTTCGCACGCCTGAAGAGGCCGTGGCCAAGGCGAATAACACTGACTACGGGCTGGCGTGTGGAGTGTGGAGCGAAAAGGGCAGCCGCACGCTCTGGGTCGCCGAGCGCTTGCGCGCCGGAGTGATCTGGGCCAACACCTACAATCGCTTCGACCCGACGAGCCCCTTCGGTGGGGTGCGCGAGTCGGGGTTTGGTCGCGAGGGTGGGCGCCACGGCCTCGAGGCGTACCTCAATGTCTGATCGCCTCGACGTTCGAAAGACGTACAAGCTCCTGGTGAACGGAGCCTTCCCGCGCTCGGAGTCGGGTCGCAGCTACGAAGTGCTAAGTGCCTCAGGCAAGTTTTTGGCCAACGTGGCCCAGGGTTCGCGCAAAGACGTGCGCGATGCGGTGGTTGCCGCGCGCGCCGCACAGTCCAAGTGGTGGTCTCAGAGCGCGTACAACCGGGGCCAGGTGATCTACCGGTTGGCGGAGATGGCTGAGTCGCGCCGCGACGAGCTGACCGAACACGTGGCCCTGGCTGAGGGGCTGAAGTCCAACGCCGCTCGTCAGACGGTGGCGAGGGCCATTGATCGCATGGTCTGGTACGCCGGGTGGACCGACAAGGTTGCCCAGGTCGTCGGCTCGTCGAATCCGGTCGCTGGCCCATTTTTCAATTTCTCGGTGCCAGTGCCCAGTGGAGTCGTCGCGGTGCTCTGCGACCAAGTCTCGTCACTCGAAGGATTCGTGGAGGGCGTGTTACCCGCCATCAGCGTGGGCAACGCGGTGGTGGCGGTACCCAGCGAGACGCGACCCACTCCCGGGGTGCTGCTGGGTGAGATGACCGCCACGTCAGACTTTCCCGCCGGTGTGCTCAACATCGTGACTGGGTTTACGGGCGAACTTGCGCCGGTGCTGGCCGCCCACGAGGACGTAGATGGTATTGATCTCGCGGGCGTGGACGAGTCCTTCGGCGACGAACTCGCTGTCAGCGCGGCCGGCTCGATCAAGCGCGTCTTGCGCCCGAGTGACTCTCGCCATCCGTTGGGGCGCCTGCGTGCCTTCCTCGAGGTATCAACCGTGTGGCACACGATCGGTCAGTAGTGACGAGCCCCTACGAACTTGCCGCACTCGCCGCCGAGGAACTGCGCGAAGAGAGCGGCGTTGACGCCTACGACCTGGCGGTCGTGCTCGGATCGGGTTGGAAAGAGGGTGCCGTTGCCCTCGGCGAGCCCGACAGCGTGGTCGATACTGCCACGTTGAGCGGATTCTTTGCGCCGACCGTGCCCGGGCACCGTGGACAGATTCTCTCGGTTCGCGTGAACGGCGCGAACGTGGCCCTGATTGCGGGCCGCGTGCACCTCTACGAGGGACATACCGCTCACGAAGTCGTTCACCCCGTGCGCACCGTCATTGAGGCCGGGGCGCGCAGCGTGGTGCTGACGAACGCGGCGGGCGGCCTGGATCCATCGATTCCTCCCGGACGGGTCGTGGTCATACGTGATCACCTGAACTTCACGTCGACCTCCCCGCTGGAGGGTCCTCCGCCACCCAAGGGCTACGCGGCGCGCTTCGTCGATCTCACCGATCTGTACAGCCGACGTCTGCGTGAGGCGGTGCTCGATGTGCGCGGAGAACTCAGCGAGGGTGTTTACCTAGGACTTCGCGGTCCCCACTACGAAACCCCCGCCGAGATCAGAATGGCCCGTGCGGCGGGTGCTTCTCTCGTGGGCATGTCCACCGTGCTCGAAGCCATTGCGGCGCGTCACCTCAACGCCGAGGTCCTGGGTCTCAGTTTGGTCTCCAACTACGCGGCGGGAGTCGGCGAGGGTGCCCTCAGCCACCAAGAGGTACTCGAGGCCGGCCAAGACGCCGCGGCCTCGCTTGGGGCGCTCCTGGCCGATGTACTTCGGGTCCTGTGACATCTGCCGAGTTGCGTCGACGGGTGGTCGACTGGATCGGCCTCGATCCGGACCCCGATGACCAAGCGGTACTCACTGGTCTGTGCGACGACCTCGAGAAGGGACGAGACGCCGGCAGGCTCCAGCAGCTCTTTGACGCCCCGGAGCTGACTTTTGGCACCGCGGGGCTGCGCGGCCCGATGCAACCAGGTCCCGGGGGCATGAACCGCGCGAACGTGCGCTTCGCGACCTTGGGAGTACTGGGCTGGATGAAAGAGACTGGCCGGGACCCCTCGAAGGGAGTCGTGGTGGGTCGCGACGGTCGCCGCAACTCCGAGGCCTTTAACGATGAGGTCGTGCGGGTGCTTCTCGGTGCGGGAGTACGGGTTCTCGAGATGCCCGCGGCGCTACCGACACCACTGGTGGCGTACTGCGTGAAGGCGTTGGGCGCGGCGGCCGGCATTATGGTCACCGCGAGTCACAACCCACCCAATGACAACGGCTACAAGCTCTACGCGAGCGACGGCGCGCAGATTATTCCGCCCGATGATGAGATCGTCGAGCACCAGATGCGACTCGCCATCACCACGGCCCTGGGTGACCCACACGCGCGTGAACTGCTCAGCAACTCACTCGGCGAACGTTCAAGTCCGCTTCATGCCTACGTCGCAGACTCCGTGCTGGCGGACTACCGAGTTCACCTCGTGGACAGATTTGGGGTGCCGCGGGGCGAAGAGTTGGCGATCACCTACACGCCGCTCCACGGGGTGGGCGGAGCACCTATGACCCAGCTATTCGCCGAGGCCGGATACGTTAACGTCACCGCGGTCGCTCGACAGTTCGAGCCTGATGGCTCCTTTCCCACGCTGCCCTTTCCCAATCCCGAAGAGCCGGGAGCGCTGGATCTCTCGGTCGAGACGGCCCGCTCTGCTAACTCCAGCATCATCC
>DATJUR010000043.1:0-2318 GCA_035502215.1 Acidimicrobiales bacterium
CATGAGATGCAACGTAAAGGAGCGCTCGGGTTCGATGGTGCGAATAGTGACGTGACGCTCGTCGCCGGTGGGCCGAGCCGTTCGCCCGACGAGAAAGTTGATTCGATCCAAGATCAGTGCGCTCGCGTCGGCCGGCAGAACCGCGTCGGGCTCGAAGGAAACTTCCACGTCCCACGTGTGCACGACGTGTTCGCCCAGACGTAGACCAACGACCCCCTCGAAGTCAAAGGTCATCGGCCCCAGTGACATCCGGTAACGGGCACGCTGTTCGTCACTCAGGCTCTCCAGTGCCTCGAGGTACTCGCGATCGCTCACCAGCGCGTCACCCACTTGCTCGGACGGAGCCTTGGCGTTCCACTGGTTCCAGACCGTCTGGTTGTATCCAGGGTCCGAGTTGCGTCCGGCGATGAAGTCCTCGATTCTGTGCGCGCCAATGACCGCCCCAGAACCCAAGTGAGACAACGTATCGGCGACGGTCCACTCGCTCGGGTACGCCGACGCGGTGTAGTCGATCGGCTGAATGTCAGACGTTACGTCGTAGAGACGTGCCACGGACTCTTTCAGCGCCTTTAGCTGCTCGGACACAGGCCAACTCCTCTCAGTCGTGCGAGTCAGTGTAATCAGGCCACCGGGGCCCTGACTTCACGAGCCGTGCGGGAATGACGCGGCATCAAGGAACGAACGCTCGACCTCGTTCGCGGTCAGATCTCGGGCTCGTAGCCGAAACAGCTCGGCTTCCTCCGTGCGACCTAGCTCTTCGAGCAGATAGGACTTGGTTGCGGGCAGGTAGTGGTACAGGTCGAGCGAACCCTCTCGCTCCAGTTCATTAACGATGGCCAGTGCCGCCTGAGGACCCTCGACATTGGAGACGGCGACCGCTCGGTTCAATCTCACCACCGGGCTCGGCCACACCTGCACCAACCGGTCGTACAGCGTCACGATCTGGGGCCAGTCGACCTCGTCGTAGGTCGGCGCGTGCGCGTGCAGCGAGGCAATGGCCGCTTGTAGCGTGTAGCGTCCCGCCCCACCCGAGCGCAGACTCTCTACGATGAGCTCGTGGGCGTGGGCAATCGCCTCGTGGTCCCAGAGCGATCGATCCTGGGCTGAGAGGGGTTGAACGCTGCCGTCGGGCGTGGTGCGCGACGCCTGTCGGGCGTGAATGACCAAGAGCAAAGCGAGCAGTCCCTTTACTTCGGGTTCGTCTGGCAATAGGTCGTGGAGTAAACGCGCCAACCGTAAGGCCTCGCGCAGGGTCTCGCCCCGCACCAGAACCTCTCCGGACGGAGAGGTGTGGCCAAGCGTAAAGAGCAAGTAGATCACCCCCAGCGCTCCGTCAAGGCGAGCGGGCATCTCCTCGGGACTGGGCACCTTGAAAGGAATGCGCGCCAGGGCAATCTTTTTCTTGGCTCGCGTGAGTCGGGCGGCCATTGTCGTCTCGCTGACCAGAAAGCAACGAGCGATGTCGGCCCTCGTCGTTCCACACACCAGGCGCAGTGTCAGCGCCATCTGTGCGTCGTGGGACAACGACGGGTGACAGCACATAAAGACCAGACGAATGGTGTCGTCATCGCCAAAGTCACTGTTGTCCATCTCGGAGCGCAGGCTCTCTTCAACAACGGACTCACCGGAGTCCACCAGCAAGGGCAGCTTTTGGCGGTAGGTTGCCGCGCGACGCTGGGAGTCGAACACCCGCCGACGAGCGACTGTCGTCAGCCACGCCCCGGGGTTCTCGGGTATCCCGTCGCGCGCCCAGCCGGTGATCGCCTCGGTGAACGCGTCCTGGACAGACTCCTCTGCGAGATCGATATCTCTCGCGGTTCGCACGGTCGAGGCCAGTATGCGCGCCCACTCCTCGCGGTGCGCACTCGCCACCGCCGCGCGGACGTCGTCGGACATCTAGGCGTTGGTGCGCGAGGGAACGACCAGAAACTCAATCGGCCGCACTTCGATCCCACCACCTTGATGAAGGATCGGGTTGCGCTGGGCAATCGCAAGGGCGGCGTCAAGGTCCGGCGCCTCGACAACGCACACTCCCAGAACCACTTCCTTTGACTCAATGAAGGGCCCGTCGGTGATTCCTTCAGCTCTAATCGACGTCGCCGCCTCGTGGGACTCCAAGCCGAAGGCGGCGATCATCACTCTTTCGTCTTGGAGATCCTGGCTGTGACGATCATGCTCGCGCATCGCCTCGGACTGGAGCTCTTGGGCGACCGGGTCATCGCCACTCGACTCATTCTCATCATCAATCGGCGCGTACAGCAGTATCGCGTACTGGGGCATTCCTACTCCTTTATTCTCCGTGACACTCCGTCACGCAT
>DATJUR010000044.1:0-10257 GCA_035502215.1 Acidimicrobiales bacterium
ACGGGGGGTTTCCCCTCAGTGCGAGCCAGGTCGTCACCAGTGTCCTCGCCCAATTGGAGAATGCGTAATGCCCTCGATCGTCAAGCCCCTCATTCCACTCAACCCGCTCCCCAAAAATGACCTAGGACTCACCGTGCGCGACTATGAGGGCGCGATGTCAACGCTGTGCGCGGGGTGCGGTCACGACTCGGTGACCGCTGCCATCTCGCACGCGTTCTTCGAGCTGTCGACGCCGCCGAATCGCATCGCGAAGCTGAGCGGCATCGGCTGCTCCTCAAAGACGCCGACGTACTTCGTTAAGGGCGCACACGGATTCTACAGTGCCCACGGCCGCATGGCCACGATCGCCACCGGTGCCAACGCCGCCAATCGCGAGCTCACCTACATCGGCATCTCCGGTGACGGCGACTCGCTGTCGATCGGTCTCGGTCACCTCATGCACGCAATTCGCCGCAACGTCAACATGGTCTACGTGATTGAGAACAATGGGGTCTACGGGCTGACCAAGGGCCAGCTCTCAGCCTCGGCCGATATCGGCTCGGCACCGAAGAAGGGCGACGCCAACCTACTCGCACCAATCGATCCGATCATGCTGGGCCTCACGCTGGGCGCGACATTCCTCGCACGAAGCTTTTCGGGCGACAAGGAGCAGTTGATCCCCATCCTCAAAGCCGCGACGACTCACCGAGGTTTTGCGCTGATTGACGTCATCTCTCCCTGCGTCACGTTTAACGACCACGAGGGCTCGACCAAGAGCTACAAGTTCGTACGCCAGCACGAGGTCAAAGAGGTAGAGACCGACTTTGTCCCGCTCGCCGTGCCGATTCGCGAGAAGATTCCGAGCGACGAGGCTAAAGCCGTCACCATGCACGACGGCAGCGTTCTGCACTTTCGCTCGGTGCCCGAAGGATACGACCCCAGCGATCGACTGAGCGTCGAAGAGTACATACGTGATCGCCAGAGCCGCGGAGAGATCGCGACTGGCATCCTCTACGTGAATGAGTCGAGCGCGGAACTGCACGAACTCAATCACACGCCCGAGCAGTCTCTCGCGAGCGTTCCCTACCACAAGCTCTGTCCGGGCAACGAGGAACTCGCGCGACTTCAAGACGAATTTCGCTGAGCGACGTGAACGCGAAAGTCGCGTTCGCGATAACTTGTACATTTCCCCGCGGGCAACGAACTGTGAAACTCTCGTGACGCTTTCGTGTCCAACCCGTTCGCTGAGGCATACCACTTAGCGGTCGTTCGACGACTTTCAAAGAAAGTGCGTTGCACATTTGAATCAACAAAATTCAAGCAATGCCGAGGCATATCGCACACTCGTCATTAACGTTAATAGTGATGGAAAACGTGTCGGGACTGCCTACGCGGGTCGTGGTGATTGACGACGACATCGTGGTCTCAGAGATCATGGCCCTGTCGATCTCCAAGGAGAAAGGCCTGTCGCTCGTTGGCGTCGCTCACACCGATCGCGATGCCGTCAAAGTCGTGCGTCGCGAGCACCCTGACGTCGTGCTCTTTAACTATCGCAAGGCTGACAATGGATACGTCGGCACCGTTCGCGACGTACTCGCCAAGTCACCTCGCTCGCGGGTGGTGCTGGTCTCGGGAGAGAGAAACTTCGGCCTCGGAAACGACGCGTTGCGGTCGGGGTGCTCAGGCGTCGTCGGCAAAGATAGTTCAATCGCCGAAATTCTCAGCGCCATCCGTCGTGCCGCGCGCGGTGAGTTGGTGGTGAGTTCTCGCTCGGTCAGCGCCCGCAGCGCTGCCGCCCTCATTACCTAAGAATTTCCTTCATCTGGCTCACGTCGCAGCCCACGTACTGACCCAGTCGTTCGCGACGTCATTACGATGAACTCGAGGCCGATTTTCGTTCTTCGGTGACTGTTTTACGGCCACCGTCAGGAATATCGGTCAGACATGGGAGGAAGAATGAACACAACGAAAGTTGCGCGCGTTGCGCTGTGTGTTGTCACGCTCGGACTGACACTCTCTGGCGTACTCGGCGCGGCGGTCGCGGGGGCGGCCAGTCCCAAACTGGTCGTGACGCCCTCGACCAACCTGCACAACGGAGAAAAGGTCAAAGTGTCGGGCTCGGGATTCAAACCCGGCGACTCGGTCTACATCGTCGAATGCTCGGTGAAGGCCAAGGGCGCGTCGAACTGCAACATCCTCAACACGGTTCCTGCAACCATCTCCAAGACGGGAAAGCTTCCCTCGACAACATTCAAGGTCACGACCGGCAAGATCGGTAACGCACTGTGTGGTACCAAGACGAGCAATCTCAAGAGCTGCGCAGTCAGCGCCGGTAATGCAGCGGGAGGAGACTCGGCCGTCTTTCCGATTTCCTTTAAGGCACCCGCCAAGAAATAGTTTGAAGTCGGGGGCTACGTTCGCCCTCGGACACGTCGTACCAGGCTTCACCGTTCGAACAAGGTCATCGTGTGGAAGGGGCACATGGAGCACAACGGCGCTACGACCGCGCTGGCACACTCTCTTGAGCGGCGCCGCACCACGCTCGTGCATCAGCTCAAGGCGCACTTCAGTTTCGCGACTCTGCTCGCGATTCTGTTTCTAACGTTTCTTGACAACACCATCGCCAGCGCCGTGCTCACGAGTGTGCAGTCAAAGTTGCACGCCGGGGTCTCCGAGCTCCAGTGGGTGGTCGGCGGCTACGCACTGGCCTTCGCGAGTTTGATGCTGATGTGCGGCTCGCTCGGGGACAACTTCGGACGTAAACGCATCATGTTGCTAGGCGTGGCAATCTTCTGCTGCGGGTCGGTGGTCTGCGCGTTCTCCGACACTCCCACGCAGTTGATCATCGGTCGCATCATTATGGGCGTCGGCGCCGCCGGCTCTGAACCGAGCACCCTGTCGATGATCCGCCACATCTATCCCGATCGTCGACTTCGCGCGCGCGCACTGGGCGCGTGGGCCGCGGTGTCCGGTCTGGCCCTCGCGCTGGGCCCCGTCATCGGCGGCATTCTTGTCGGACTGTGGACCTGGCGTTCGGTCTTTTGGTTCAACTTCATATTCGGGGGCATCGTGCTCGTAGTGGGCACGATCGCCCTGCCCGAGAGCGTGAACGAGGTGCGCCGCCACATCGACGGATGGGGCTTTATCCTCGCCGCGATCGCCCTGGGGTGTGCGACCTTCGCCACGATCGCCGGAGAGACGTGGGGGTACTACTCCTCAAGCGTCCTGTCGCTGTACTCGATCGCGGGGCTGAGCTTCCTGGTCTACTTTGTCGTAGAGTCACGCACCAAGTACCCCATGCTGAACGTGCGCTGGGTGACGAACCGCGCCTTCGCGGGCTCAACGGTGATCGCCTTCACCAGTTATTTCGCGATCTTCTCCATCTTTTTCTTCGTCGCCCTCTACCTTGAAGTGGTCGCGTCAGTGAGCGCCTATACGCTCGCCGTCGACTTTCTGCCGTTGTTAGGCGGCATGGTGGCCGCATCCCTCTTTACCGGTCGTTGGGTCGGGCGAGTGGGCTCTCGCGTACCGATGACGTTGGGCTGTGTGCTGGCTGGCGCGGGAGTTCTTCTCACTGACGTCGCCATCGGACCTCACGCTGGACTCACCACCCTGGGTTGGACAATGGGTCTCGCCGGAATCGGCTTCGGCATCCTCGTGGTCCCAGTGAACGCGACGGCTCTGATCAGTGTGCCCGCGGCGAACTCGGGCATGGCGGCCTCAACCATCAATACCAGCCGCGAGTTGGGTGCGGTGACCGGCGTAGCCGTGCTGGGCTCGATTGTGAACGGACAGTTGACGGTAAACCTCACGCACAAACTGGCCGTGCTCGGGGTTCCCAGGGTCTTTCAGCACGAGATCATCACCGCGGTCATCACCGGCACCGCTGCCTCGCAGGCCAGTGCCCAGGAGAAGCACAGCACGGCCTACGTCCGCCGACTCATCAACGAGGTCATTCACGCCGCGTACGGCGCCTTCACCCACGGCATGAACATCGCTCTCACCGTTTCGGGCACATTGCTCTTGGTCTCGGGAGGGATCGCGTACTTCACGGGCACCGCCGATCGTCGCCCGATGGTGAACGATGACCCCGCCGTTAGCGCGGCGCCGATCGCCTGAGCGTCTCGTGGACGCCGTCGTTGAGGCGCTGGAGCAAGACGGTGAGTTGGCGAACCTCCTCGGTGGTCCAATCTCGGCAGAGTTCCTGCAGTAACGCGCTGCGCCTCGCCTCTCGCTCTTCGAACTCGCGTCGACCCGAAGCTGACACTGATAACAGGGTCGCTCGCCCGTCACTCGGATCCGGCCGCTGCTTGAGTAGTCCCTCGTCCAACATGCCCTTTACGTAACGACTGATCGACGTCTTGGTCACGAACAACTGGCTCGCGAGGTCTGACGCACGGATCTCTCCCGCTTCGACAATGGTTCGCAACAGTTCCACTTCTAGGGGCGTGTGCGTAGACGTGCTCAGCGCGCGGACCTGTTGCATCACCTGACCGCGACGCAGTCGACCCCACTCGCGCTCGAGCGTCGTGCCGTTGACCGAGGAGAGATTGCGCTTGCCCACTGCGCTAATATTAGCAATATGGTTACTTTAAGTAACTAATTGTGGCAGCGCCCCTGCGTCGAGGTCGACCTCGACGATGACACGAAAGGATCCACGTGACGCACAATCTCCGCGCCGACACGATCTCTATCACCGGATTTAACAACGACGAGATCGAGGCCTACCTCGCAGTACCCACCGACGTCGAGAGCGTGGGATCAATGATCATTATCCACCACATGCCCGGATACGACGAGGGCACCAAGGAGATCGCGCGCAAGTTCGCCTCCCACGGCTACGCCGCGCTCATCCCCAACCTGTACTACCGTGTCGCACCCGGAGCGAGCCCCGACGACGCCGCGGCCACCCAGCGCAGCCTCGGCGGCGTGCCCGACGAACAACTCGTCGGGGACGCCAAGGGCGCCATGGACTACCTAAAGTCGCTGCCGATCTCGAACGGAAAAGTTGGGGTCATTGGCTTCTGTTCGGGCGGGCGCCAGTCGTTCCTCGTGGGACTGCGACTGCCCGTCGATGCAGTCGTCGACTGCTACGGCGCCTTCGTCTCGGTCGACCCCCCGGCTGAGTTTCCCCTCAAGGTCAAGTCCCTTATCGGCGAGGTCGACCAACTACACGCTCCCCTGCTCGGCCTCTTCGGCGCCGAGGACCAGTTCCCATCACCCGAACAGACCGAGATGCTCGCCCAGGCGCTCACCGCCGCGGGCAAGGAGTTCACCTTTCGAACCTTCGAGGGCGCGGGTCACGCCTTCTTCATGGTGGACCGGGTGAGCTTTCGCCCGGAAGCCGCCATCGAAGGCTGGAAGGACATTTTTAACTTTCTTGAGCGCACGCTCGCCTAAGGAGTTCCCGTGTGCACCTACCAGACAGAACTATTCGACGTTCGCGCCAGCGCCAAGACGGCCGAGGGCTGGGCACCCATGACCCGCGCCATGGTGTACGTCGATCACCCCATCCACTTGGCGGCGGGACACGCTTTGATGATCGACTTTCTCAATCCATCGGGCGGCCCCTCCGCCCGGGCTGCCCTGGAGATGGACGCGCATAGTGCGCGCGCCCTCGCCCGGGCCATTTTGACGAGTCTCGATTCGGTGCCGGAGGGGCTGTTGAGCGACCTCGCCTCGTGAGCGTCGCGACGAGTACCACTAGGGGCGTTACGCGACCACAGCCCGATCGCTACAAGTGGGTCGTGCTCTCGAACACCACGCTGGGCATGTTGATGGCGATGATCGACACGTCGATCGTGCTCATCGCCTTACCCGACATCTTCAAGGGCATCCACATGAATCCCCTTCAGCCGGGCAACACCTTCTATCTGTTGTGGATGATTCTCGGCTTCATGATCGTCACGGCCGTGCTGGTGGTGAGCCTGGGACGCCTCGGCGACATGCTCGGACGGGTGCGCATGTACAACATGGGATTTGTTATCTACACCTTCTTCTCGCTCATGCTCTCGATCACGTGGATGACCGGCACGGCGGCCGGTCTGTGGCTCGTAATCATGCGCCTGTTCCAGGGCGTGGGCGCGGCGTTTTTGATTGCGAACTCGACCGCCATCTTGACCGACGCCTTTCCGGCCAACGAGCGAGGAATGGCGGTGGGTATCAACCAGATCGCGGCCATCGCCGGTTCCTTCATCGGCCTCATCCTGGGCGGGCTGCTCGGACCCATCGAGTGGCGCCTCGTCTTTATCATCTCGGTGCCGATCGGCGTCTTTGGCAGTGTCTGGTCGTACATGAAGCTCAGAGAAGTACCCACTCGCCGTGACACCCGCGTCGACTGGAGCGGGAACCTCACTTTCGCCCTCGGACTGATCGCACTCATGGTTGGCATTACCTACGGCATCCAGCCCTACGGCGGCCACGTCATGGGTTGGACCAGCCCCTTCGTACTGTCGTGCCTGGTGCTGGGTGTGGCCACGCTGTTCGTCTTCGCCCGAATCGAGATGCGCTCCGCCGATCCGATGTTTCGACTCAGTCTGTTTCGTATCCGGGCCTTTACCACCGGGAGCGTCTCCACGTTGTTCTCCGCCATCGGCCGCGGCGGTCTGATGTTCACGATGGTCATCTGGCTCCAGGGAATCTGGTTGCCACTGCACGGTTACAACTTCTCCAATACGCCCCTCTGGGCGGGCATTGCCTTGCTCCCGCTCACCGGTGGGTTTCTCGTGGCGGGACCGCTGTGCGGGTGGCTCTCGGATAGATACGGGGCCCGTCCCTTCACCGTGGGCGGTATGGCGGGAGCAACCATCTCGTTCTTCTTGTTGCAGTTCCTTCCGGCCAACTTCTCCTACCCGGTCTTCGGCTTGCTCTTGTTCTTGAACGGAATCTCCATGGGCATGTTCGCCGCGCCCAATCGTGCCAGCATCATGAACGCCCTGCCGCCTGAGCACCGCGGCGTCGGATCGGGAATGAACTCCACCTTCCAGAACTCCGGTCAAGTGCTCTCGATAGGCATCTTCTTCACGTTGATGATCATCGGACTCTCGCGCACGCTGCCCCACGCGCTCTACGTGGGTCTCACCAACCAGGGCGTCTCGAGCACCGTCGCCAACCACGTGGCGTCGTTGCCGCCCGTCTCGACACTCTTCGCGTCGTTTCTCGGCTACAACCCGATGGCCCACCTGCTCGGCTCGCACGTCCTCGCGTCGCTACCCGCCTCGTCGCGTACCGCGATCCTGGGGCGCAAGTTCTTCCCCCAGATCATCGAGAAGGCCTTCGTCTCGGGTCTGCACCCGGCCTTGGACTTCGCCGCGATCTTGTGCGCGTTGGCGGCGATCACCTCCTGGCTGCGCGGCACCAGCCGCGTCGAGGCGACGAGCCCGTTAGACGTCGAGATCGGCGCGCCGGCGAACGCCGACTAAGAGCGCTACGCGCAGTCCCATTTGGGAGAGCTCGTTGCGACTCAGTTGCACCCAGGTGGTCGAGTGATCGTCGAGCTCGACGGTCACCTGGGCCTCAAAGCCGAGCGACACGATGGAGGTAATGCGCCCCTTCATCGTGCCGTCGTAGACCGAGACCAGTTCCAAGTCGTGAGGTCGCGTCACGACGCCTTCGAACACGGTGGAAGGCCCCAAGAACTCGTGAACAAAGTCGGTCGAGGGACTCTCGTAGAGCGCGAGCGGATTGCCCGACTGGATCACGTGCCCGGAGCGCATGACAATCAGCTGATCCGCTACTTCCATGGCCTCTTGCTGATCGTGGGTGACCAGCACGGTCGTGACGTGAATCTGCTCATGGAGAACCTTGACCCACTGGCGTAGCTCTTGGCGCACCACGGCGTCGAGCGCACCGAAGGGTTCATCCAGCAGGAGCACGCGCGGCTCGATCGCGAGGGCACGGGCGAGCGCCATGCGCTGGCGCTCACCGCCGGAGAGCTGAGAAGGATAGCGATCGGCTTTGTCTTCGAGTTTCACGAGCGCCAGCAGTTCGGTGACTCGCGCGGTGATCTCCGCCGCGCTGCGCTTACGAACCTTAAGTCCGAAGCCAACGTTCTTGGCCACATTCATATGGCGAAACGGGGCGTAGTTCTGGAAGCAAAAACCGATGTCGCGGTGGCGAGGGTCAACGTCGGTCACGTCCTCTCCGTCGATCACCACGCGACCGGCGTCGGGTTCTTCTAGACCGCTGATGAGCTTGAGCAGCGTCGACTTACCTGAGCCCGAGGGTCCGAGGATCGCCGTGAGCGAGCCGTGAGGTATCTCGGCGCTCACCTCCGCGACCGCGGTCGTCGCGCCGTAGCGCTTGGTGAGACCGTTAAGCGAGATCGACACGAAGTCTCCTCTCTCTCTTTCGTAGGAGGGCCAAAATCAACAAGACGGCCATCGAGATCACCGCGAGCAACAGCGCTCCCGCGTAGGCGCCCAACGTGTCGAAGCGTTGGTCCCAGTCGTCGTAGATAAAGATCGGAAAGGTCTGAGTGCGCCCCGAGATGTTCCCGGACACCACCAGCACCGCGCCGAACTCGCCAAGGGTGCGGGCGATCGTGAGGGTGACGCCATAGGCGACGGCCCAACGAATCGAGGGCAGCGTCACCGAAAAGAACGCTCGAAATCGACCAGCCCCGAGCGTGCGTGCGGCGTCTTCTTGCTCGGTTCCCACCTCGAGCAAGACCGGCACGATCGAGCGCAACACGTAGGGCAACGAGACCGCCATCGTCGCGAGCACCAGGCCGAGAGGTGAAAAGAGCACCATGATGCCCGCGCGCAGCAACGGTCCGCCGAACCAACCGATGCGCGAGTACGCCAGGATCAAGGCGATACCCAAGATCACTGGGGACACCGCCACGGGCACGTCGAAGATCGTGTCGAAGACCCGCGTACCCCAGAACCGATGGCGGGCGATCAACATGGCTGCCCCCACCCCCACCAGAGTGTTGACGGGCACCGCGATGGCCGCGATCTCCACGGACAGTTTGAGAGCGCCCATGGCGCCCGGCTGGGTCAGTTGGTCCCAGAACGCTCCCAAGCCGTGCTGAAACGCCTTGTCAACCATGAAGATGAGAGGCAGTCCGAGGAGGACGGCGAGGTACGCGAGGACGACCGCGCGCAGAGGCCAGCGACGCGTGCCCACTAGTTCATCCTCTTGGCGAAATGGTGAGCGAACACGCTGGTCGTGACCAAGACGACCAGGCTCAAGACGAGCAGCGCGGTCGAGACCGCAGCGGCGTCCGTCCACAGGAACCCCTGGGTGAGGTTAAAGACGTAGTACGACGCGGTCGTCGTGCGTCCCAGACCACCCGCGATCAGCGAGATCGAACCGAACTCGCCAATTGCCCGCGCAAAGGCGAGCCCGAACCCGCCCAGTACGGCGGGCCAGATTGAGGGCAACACCACGCGAAAGAAGATGCGCACGTTTCCCGCGCCGAGCGTGCGCGCGGCCGACTCGCTCTCTTGATCGAGAGTCGCCAGCACGGGCTGGACCGCGCGTACCGAAAAGGGCAGTGTGACAAAGAGGAGGGCGACCATCAGGCCCATCCAGGTTTCAAACAGATCGACGTGAATCGGGCTGTCGACGCCGTAGATGGCCAAGAGGACAACGCCCGCGACGATGGTAGGCAGAGCGAAGGGCAAATCGATCGCGGACTCCACCAGGCCTTTGCCCACGAACTTGTCGCGCACCAGGACCCAGGCGATCGCCACGCCCATGACCGAGTTGATCGCGGCCACCGCCAGCGACAGCCACAGCGACAAGAACGTGGCCTCTTCAGCCCCCGGCGCGGTGACCGCGTCGAAGAACGCGCGCCAGCCCACCGAGACGTGCCAGCGCCAGAACTCCGCGCCCGCTCCATTGCTCGACACGTTGAGCGTGAGGCCATGGCACACCAGCGCGGCGATGGGAATCAGGACGATCAGAGAGAGGTAGGCGACGATCAGGGCTCCGCCACCACCCACAAAGAGTCCACCAACTACTCGCGAGCGGCGTCGACGCCAGCGAGAGTGCGACGTCGACGGTGAAGTGACAAGTGCCGTGGACATGTTCTCTCTCGTCGCGGGGTCTACAGGATCGCGGTTCTGCGGCGGTTGGGGCAGTCCGCGAGAATCACTCAATTCCAATGGAAGTACTAGATAATACCAGCAACTCCCGTGTCGCCCGCGTACGAGTGCCTACTTGTCGAGTTCGGCTAACACCTCACCGATGATCTTGGTCATCTTGTGCGCCGGCAGTGGTTCACCACCTTCGGCGCGAGCCACTTCTTGCGAGAACGCCTCGACCGAGTGG
>DATJUR010000045.1:0-23240 GCA_035502215.1 Acidimicrobiales bacterium
CCTTGGGCTCCACGACGGCCTCGTCAAAGTCGGCCATCGCGGTAAGGGGACGACCGATAGTGGCGTCGTAAAAGTCGTCCCAGTACCACACGTGCTCGAAGAACCTTGACTCGTACTTCTCGCCGACCTTGAGGTCGCGCCAGATCGAAAAGGCGGCGGCCAATCCAAACAGCGCCGCGACCACATCCACGGCAGCCAGCACCCACTGTTCTGTCGTCGAGGCCGCGGCCACCGCCGGCACGTAGCCGAGCACTGGGTGCAAGAAACCACTCAGGGCGGCCTCGTGGGCCCAGGGCAGGTCGATAATGCCACCCACGATCGCCAGAACACTCAGCACGACTAGCGGCAACGTCATCACCCAGGGCGACTCGTGGGGGTCGTGACGATCGGTCTCTTCTCGAAAACGCTCGGTACCCCGGAAGGTGAGGACAAACAGTCGCGTCATGTAGTACGCGGTGAGGATCGCGGTCACCACTCCGAGTGCCCAGAGGAACTTGTTGTGCTGATAGACGCTGGTGAGCACGTCGCCCTTGGCAAAGAAGCCCGCAAAGGGCGGGATCCCCGAGATGGCGAGCCAGGCCACGAGGAAGGCGGGGAACGTGATGGGCAGGTACTTGGCGAGTCCGCCCATCTTTTTGAGGTCCTGTTCTCCGTCCAGTGAGTGGATGACCGAACCGGCGCCAAGGAAGAGCAGTGCCTTGTAGAAGGCGTGGGCCACCATGAGGAAGATGGCCGCGCTGTAGGCGCCCACGCCCACGGCGAGCACCATGTAGCCAATCTGCGACACGGTCGAAAAGGCGAGCACCTTCTTAATGTCCTGTTGCGACGTGGCGATCGTGGCCGCTACGAAGGCCGTCAGGGCACCGATGATCGCAATCACGCTGCGCGCGTCGGGCGACATCGCGAGCACTGGCGACATGCGCACCAGCAGGTACACACCCGCGGTCACCATGGTCGCGGCGTGGATGAGTGCCGACACCGGGGTGGGACCTTCCATGGCGTCGGGCAACCAGTTAAAGAGCGGGATCTGGGCGCTCTTGCCGGTGGCGGCGAGCAGCAAGGCGAGCACCGTTACGGTCGCGACCGTCGGTGACAGTGTGCCCGCCGCGTGGAAGATGCCCGAGTAGGTGAGGGTGTGGGTGTAGTGGAAGAGCAGGAACATCGCCACCAACAGACCGAAGTCGCCCACCCGGTTATAGAGGAAGGCCTTCTTGCCCGCCGAAGCGGCGCTCTCTTTGGTGAAGTAGTAGCTCACTAGCCAGTACGAGCACACCCCCACGCCCTCCCAGCCGACGAAGGTAAGCAGCAGATTGTTGGCGAGCACCAAGGTCAACATCGAGAACACGAACAGGTTCAGGTACAAGAAGAACTTGCGATAGTCCTTCTCTTCGTGCATGTAGCCGATCGAGTACAGGTGAATGAGCGCCGAGATGCCGGTCACGAAGAGGCACATCGTGATCGAGAGCGGGTCGACGAGAAGGGCCGCGGGCACATGCAGTGAACCCACACTGATCCAGTTGAAGAGATGAATGGTCATCTCGCGATCCGAGTGATGCAGCAGCACGAAGAACGCGGCGACTGCACAGATGAACGAGATCGCCACAACGCCAGTGGCGATCGCGCCGATGGCCTTTTCCTTGAGGGCCGGACCCATCACCAGAACGAAGAGGAACCCCACCAGGGGCATGAGCAAGAGAAGCGTGGCCAGAGGTGCCATCTCAGCCCTTCAACTCAGTGAGGTCATCGACTGACGTGGAGGAGCGGCGACGAAAGACGGCGACCACGATGCCCAGACCGACGGTCACTTCGGCGGCCGCCACTACCATGACGAAGAACACGCTGGCCTGGCCGGCGATGTCGCTCATGGTGCGCGAGAACGTGACGAACGTAAGGTTCACGGCGTTCAACATGAGCTCGAGGCACATGAACATGATCAGCGCACTGCGTCGGGTGAGCAGTCCGAAGGCGCCGATACCGAAGAGGAGCGCGGACACGACGAGGTACCAGGCGGCGGGCACGTTCACGACCTCACCTCCTCTTTGGCCTCGTGCGTTGTCGCGCGCTCGCGTCGCGCCAAGAGCACGGCACCGACGACCGCGATCACCAGGAGCAGCGAGGTCGCCTCGAAGGCGTAGAGGTACGTCGTAAAGACGGCGGTACCGAGCTGCTTGACGTTGCCGCCCCCCTTGACGAGCGCACCGCTGACCGACGTCGCGCCGGTCACCCAGTGCGAGGACGCGATCAGGGCGATGAGTCCGCCGATCGTAATCACGACCCCGGCGAGCGCGAAGGCGCGCTGACCCACCAATGGATCGACGTCACTGCGCGAGTCGTGTCCCACCCCGAGAAACATGATGACGAAGAGAAAGAGCACGACGATCGCGCCGGCGTAGACAATGATCTGAACGGCCGCCAAAAAGTCGGCCGACTGGGCGATGAAGGCGACCGCCACGCCAAAGAGCGTCATGATGAGCGAGAGGGCGGCGTGCACCGGATTACGCAACGAGATGACGCCGAGCGCGCCGACCAGAATCAAGACCGCCGAGGTGACAAAGACGATGACGCTCGGAATGGCGTAGCTCGTCGCGATCACGGCTTGGCTCGCTTGTGGGCTTTGCGATCGGCCAGCTTGGCGCGGGCCGCCGACATCTTCTCTCCGGCCATGGTCATCATGCCCTGGATCCCGCGCTGGTCGTCGTTGACGTCGATCGCGTTGAGGTGGCGGAAGAACGCTCGACGCAGCTGCTTCGATCCCGTCTTGTCGTCATCGCGATTCTCGCTCTGGCCGCCCTCGGGGGCTTGCACGCCCAAGCCCAGATCGCCGGTCCACTGCACCACGCCCTCGAAGTCGGCGTCGCCGGCGGGAGACGTGGCGCGCATCCATCCACCGGTCATCTCGGCCTCGCCCGCGCGCCAGTCCTCCCAGGGCAGCTTCTGAGGAAAGCCCTCGTCGTCTACGACGAGCTCGGCCTTGGTGTAGATCGCGTCGGCGCGGTTGGTAAAGGAGAATTCGAACATCTTGGACTCGGTGATCGCCTGGGTCGGGCACGCCTCGACGCACATGTCGCAGTGGATGCAGCGCAGGTAGTTGATCTCGTAGACGTAGCCGTAGCGTTCGCCGGGACTGACCGGGTGATCCGGCGGATTGTCGAGTCCGCGCACGTGGATGCAGTTGGCCGGACACACGCCCGCGCATAGCTCACAGCCGATGCACTTCTCCATGCCGTCTTCGTAGCGATTCAGCACGTGACGTCCGTGCAAGCGCGGCTGCTTGGCGCGCTTGGCCTGGGGATAGCTGGTCGTGACCGGCAGCTTGCCCAGGTGCTGGAAGGTCAGTTTGAAGCCGCCAAAGAAACTCAGGGGCTTGCTCACCAGTCCTCCTCGTCCTCGTCGGTGATCTTGACGTGGCGGTCGGTGTAGGCGCGCAGTACCTCACCGGGCAAAGGACGTCGCCCGATGGGAGGCAGCACCGACTCCGCACCGGTCTCGCGTGATTGACCCAGCGTGAAGGCGCGGCCCAAGAGCACCGAGGCGAAGAGTACGACGGCCGCCATCAAAAGGCCCCAGGCGGGTTTGATAATGAATCCGGCCACCACGAGCATCCAGCCCAGCGAGAGCGGGATGAGTCGCTTCCAGCCCAGGTCCATGACCTGGTCGTAGCGAAAACGCGGTAGGGCGGCGCGGAACCAGACGTAGCAGAAGCAAAAAATCGAGGTCTTGATGACGAACCACAGGATGGGAAAGATCCACTTGAGGTGCGAGATCGGGGGCACCCAGCCGGCCGGACCGCCGAAGTACAGGGTCACGATCAGCGCGGACATCGTGATCGTGTTCATGAACTCGGCCATATAGAACAGCGCGAAGCGGATCGAGGAGTACTCCGTGTTGAATCCACCCACGAGTTCGCTCTCGGCCTCGACCACGTCAAAGGGCGGACGATTGAGCTCGGCGGTGATGGCGATCCAGAAGATGACAAAGGGCACGACCCCCAGGCGGATCACGTTCCAGTGCCAGAACCAACCGCCCTGGGCGTCGACGATGTTGTGGGTCGACAGTGAGCCAGTGATCAGCGCGACGGTCACGACGGAGATGCCCAGAGCCGCCTCGTAGGAGATCATCTGGGCGCTGGCGCGTACCGAGGAGATCAGCGGATACTTCGAACCCGAGGCCCAGCCAGCGAGCATCACCCCGTAGACCGAGATGCCCGACATGGCGAGCATCAAGAGAACACCGATGGGCGGGTTGGCGATCTGCAAGAGGACGGTGTGCCCGGCAATGTGCATCGTGCCGCCCACGGGAATGATGGCGAAGGTCACGATTGCGGGCACTAGCGAGAGATACGGCGCGAGCTTGAAGACGAAGCGATCGGACTGCTCGGGGATGAGGTCTTCCTTGAAGAAGAGCTTGATGCCATCGGCCAGAGTTTGCAGAAGGCCGAAGGGGCCCCAGCGCTGGGGCCCGATGCGGCTCTGCATGCCCGAGATCGCCTTGCGCTCGAACCAGATCATCATCGTGACCGCGCCCATCAGGGCGGCCCAACCCACGACGAGTCGAATGAGCAGAATGAGGACGTCCACGCCACTGACGTGGCCGTGCACGAAGAGTGGATCGACCGAGGCGAGGACCGTCACGACGTCGCCAACTTCAGCTGGGTGATCGCACCGGCGGGGTCGTAGAGTTTGGTCGCCGTGGCGGCGCTGCCCTCTTCATCGAGGCCCGAGAAGACGACTTCAATCGTGCCGCGCGGAGTGTCGTCGCTCACCGTCACGCTGAGGCTGAGGGTCTCACCCGGGGCCAGGACGCTGACGCGATCTCCGGTGCGCAAACCCAGTCGATCGGTGTCGAAGTGGTTGATGTACGCGGTGGTCTTGGCCACCAGGTTCGCCAGAGCGGGTGAGCCCTGCATCATGATGCCGTGATCGTAGAGCCGTCGCGAGATGTTGAGCGCGAGCCCGTAGGCGTCGTAGTGGCCGACGTTGACCTCGCGCCCCGCCGCGATCTCGGCGAGGGTTGCGGCCTGGGGAGTGGATCCGGTGCGCACCGGCTGACTGACCAGGTCCCCGGTCAGTTCGCCCAGTCCCACGGTGTTGGTCGAGCGAATGCCGGGAAAGGCCATCGGGTCGAGGGGACGACGCTCCACGCGCGCCGAGACGCGACCGACCACGGCACCCTCGTCGCTGACGTCGTTCAAAATCGACAAGGCGGGATAGCCAGTGGTCTCCTCGATGATCTTGGCGCAGAGTTCCACCGAGTCGAGTCCGAGGTTCTGGCCGCAGGCTTCGGCGAGCTCCGAGGCGATGGCCACATCGCTCCACGCCGAGCCGGGCACACCGATCTTGGCGGTGACGTTGGTCACGCGACCTTCGATGTTGGTCACGGTACCCAGACGCTCGTGCTGGACCGCGGCCGGCAGGACGACGTCGGCGTAGGCCAGTGTCTTACCGCCGTGTCCGGCCACCACGACAACCTGCGCCGCCTCCAGCGCCGCCGTGGCGCCCTCAAGGTCAAGGACGTTGCCCAGCAGGCAGCCTCCGAGTAGCAACACGGCTCTCTGATCTGCGCTGCGCATCGCCTGGAGTTGCTCGGTCGTCGAGCGACCGGTGCACGTTGCGTCATAGCCACGACCCGGGCGAAGGCGCGGCCCCAGTCCCATGTCGAGCGCGCCGCGTACGTTGGCCCGTCGCAGGGCGGGCAGGAAGGTGGCCGCGGGGAACGCCTCGGCCAGAGTGCGCGCAGCGGCTTCGATCACCGCGGCGGACTCAGCCATGTTGGGCCGACCCACGACGACGACCACGCCCTCGCCGGTCTCGCCGATAAGACGTCGCGCCTCGTCGAGTTGCGCGGCGGTGATCGTCGACTCCTTAGCGACTTTGGCGCTGGGGCTCGCGAGCGCGCGCGCGACGACGTGCGCCTCGCCCGGACGCGTGGGAAGAGAGAGCGTGGCCAGCGGGCGCAGGGCACTGGCGCCGAAGGCGAACTCGATCAGCGAGTTGTGGCGCTTCACCAAGTTCTCGCGCAGGCGCAAGAACAAGACCGGCAGCTCCTCGCGCAGATCTCCGCTGAGGGTCACCACGACGCGCGCGTTGGCCGCCTCGTCGATCGTGGCGTTTGGTAGCGCCTGGAGCAGCGCGCCATCGAGACCGTCGTCGTACTGAGCGTCGATCGAGTCACTCGCGAGAACTCCGCGCACGAAGCGCTCCCAGGCGAAGGCCCCTTCGTTGGTGAGGGCGGCGCCTCCGATCGCCCCGACGCCTCCGGGCGTCGAGGAGGCGTCTTGAAGAATGGTCGCAGCCCGGGCCAGGGCTTCGCCCCAGGTGGCGGTGCGCAACTCGCCGTTCTCGCGAACGAGGGGATCACGCAGACGCGTGGAGGCTGAGAGTACGTCCGTCTCGCCTTCGTGCGCGTCGATGGCGTCCAAGGTGAAGCGACCCTTGTCGCACAGCCAGCCATGGTTGACGGGCTCGGAGTCCACGCCGAGCAGGCGCGTGAGACGATTGCCCGACGACTGCACCGCCACTCGGCACCCCATCGCACAGGTCATACAGGTGCTCTCGACCTGTTCGAGATCCCAGGGCCGGGCCGTGAACCGATACGGCTTGGCCGTGAGCGCTCCCACCGGACAGATCTGGACCGTGTTGCCCGAGAACGTGGAGTCAAAGGGCGTGCTCGGCGAGGTGGCCACCTCGATCAAGTCCCCGCGACCAGAAAAGGCGATCTCGGTGTCGCCCGAGACCTCTGAGCTAAAGCGCGTGCACCGCGCGCACTGGATGCAGCGCTCGCGGTCGAGCAAAACGAGCTCGCCGATCTCGATGGGCTTGACGAAGTGTCGCTTCTCTTCGATGAATCGCGTCTCGCCTGATCCGTGCGTCAGCGTCTGATCCTGAAGGGGACACTCGCCACCTTTGTCACAGACCGGACAGTCGAGGGGGTGATTGGCCAAAAGGAACTCCAGGACCCCGTCTTGGGCCTTTTTTACCTTGTCCGAGTCGGTCACGACGCTCATGCCGTCGTTGACCCGGATGTAGCAGGCCGGTTGCAACGTGGGACCGCGCGGACCGTCGACCTCGACCAGGCACATGCGACACATCCCCACCGTCTCCATGCGAGGGTGGTAGCAGAAACGCGGCACGTAGTGTCCCGCGCGCTCGGCGACCTCGATCAGCAATTCGCCGGCCTGGGCGTCAACGCTGCGTCCGTTGACGCTGACGCTCACCGAGTTGGTCACGTCAGTCAAAGGGACACCCTGCCTCATGAACGTGCTGAAGAAACTCGTCTTTGAACATCTGAATGGCCGAGTTGACCGACGAGGGGATCGAGGGTCCCAGCACGCAGATCGTGGTCTGCTGGGGTGGCCAGTTGAGCCCAGGCGAGATGTTGTCGCACAGATCGAGCAGCATGTCGAGGTCCTCAATGCGACCCCCGCCGTGCTCGAGACGGTACATCGCGCGTTCGATCCATCCCGAGCCCTCGCGACACGGCGTGCACTGCCCACAGGACTCGCGTGAGAAGAACTTGGTGATCCGCCAGGTCGCGCGCACTACGCAGGTGAACTGGTCGAACACGACCACCGAGCCCGAACCGAGCATCGAGCCCTTCTCGGCGACCTCGTCTTGGCCCATCGGCAGGTCCAGCAGGTCGGGTCCGAACCATGGAGCGGAGACGCCGCCGGGAATGAAGGCCTTCACGTCGCCATCGTTGAGAACGCCCCCGCCGAGTGCGGGATCGAAGATCAGGTCGCGAAAGGTGTTCTTGACCATCTCGATCTCATACATGCCCGGTCGATTCACCTTGCCAGCCAGGGCAAACAGACGCGTGCCCGTACTGCGACCGCCCCCCAGCGCAGCGAAGGCGGCTCCCCCGTTGAGCACAATCCAGGGCAGGTTCGACATCGTTTCGACGTTGTTGACGACCGTGGGCTCGCCGTAAAGACCAGTGACCGCGGGAAAAAAGGGCGGCTTGATGCGGGGAAACCCGCGCTTGCCCTCTAACCCCTCAATTAGAGCCGTCTCCTCGCCACAGATGTACGCACCCGCACCGGGGTGCACCACGATGTCGAGTGAGAAGTCCGAACCAAAGATCGCCGAGCCCAGCGCTCCATACTCGTAGGCCTCATTCAGAGCGCTCTGCACGCGCTCTAGACCCAGGGCGAACTCACCACGCAGGTAGATAAAGGCCTGGTTGACCTGCAGCGCGTAGGCGGCGATGATCACGCCTTCGATCAGTTGGTGGGGGTCGCGCTCGACGAGGTAGTGGTCCTTGAATGTCGCGGGCTCGGACTCGTCGCCGTTGACGACCAGATAGGAGATCGGGGACTTGCGCAGCATGGACCACTTACGTCCCGCGGGAAAACCAGCTCCCCCCCGCCCGAGTAATGACGCGGTGTCGACCTCGGCCGCCACCGCTTCGGGGAACATCGTGAGGGCCTTGCGCAGTCCGTCGTATCCGCCAGTCTCAAGGTAGCGCGAGAGGGTAAAGGAGTCCTCAAAGGCCTCGCGCGACGTCACGATGCGTGGGGAGTCGAGCACGGCCACTACGACTTCGCCTCCGCCTCGCGCGCGTCGCGCGCTGCTTTCGCCGCGGAGCGCTCCACTGCCACCTCAGTCCTGCTGGCGCGCAGTCCACCACTGCGCCGCACCCGGATGAGCGTGCCGTGGCTGGGTATGTCCTCACGACTCCCCGACCTCAACTCGCCCACCAGGGCGTCAAACGCATCGGGTGTGGTGGTGCGTACGTAGCGGTGGTTCACCTGCACGCACGGCGCGATGTTGCAGTCCGCCAGGCACTCGGCCTCTTCGAGGGTAAACAGTCCGTCGTCGCTGGTCGAACCCACGGGGCAGCCCAGCGTCGAACTGGCGTGCTCGAGCATCTCCAAGCCGCCCGCCAGCAGACAGGCGATATTGGTGCACACGCTCACCACGTACCGGCCCACCGGGGCGAGATGATACATCTCATAGAAGGCGGCGGTGCCGCGCACGTCGGCGGGCGTAGTACCGGTCAGTTCGGCCACCTCGGCGATGCCCTCGTCGGTTAAGTACCCGTCTTGTTCCTGGGCGAGGTGCAGCAAGGGCAACATCGCCGAGCGCTTGCGGGGATAGAGCGCAATGAGCTCTTCGGCGCGCTGGCGCAGGTCTTGGCGCAGGTAGCTCACCGGTCCACCTCGCCCATGATCGGGTCAATCGACGAGATGACGGTGATGGCGTCGGAGACCAGGCCCCCACGCATCATGAGGGGCACGGCCTGGAGGTTTACGAAGCTCGGAGCGCGTGTGTGCATGCGATAGGGCTTGGGCCCGCCGTCGGAGACGAGGTAGCAACCCAACTCACCGCGCGGCGATTCGATCGCGCTGTAGACCTCGCCGGCGGGCACCATGAAGCCTTCGGTGTACAACTTGAAGTGGTGGATGAGGGCTTCCATGGACTCATCGATGCGCCGGCGAGGCGGCGGAGTGACTTTGGGGTCCTGGGTGCGATAGTCGCCCGCGGGCATCCTCTCTAAGCACTGGCGGATAATGCGCACGGACTCGCGAATCTCGTTGAGGCGGATGGCGTAGCGGTCGAAGTTGTCCCCGTAGGTGCCCACGATGACGTCGAAGTCCACTTGGTCGTAGGCCAGGTACGGCATAGTCCGGCGCAGGTCCCAGGCCACGCCCGTCGAGCGCAGGACGGGACCGGTCACGCCCAAGGCGAGGGCCTCCTCGGCGGTAATGGGAGCGACCCCCACCATTCGACCGCGAAAGATCGGCTGACCGGTGAGCAGCTCGTCGTACTCGAAGGTGCGCTCGTAGATGGTGTCGCAGATCACCAGCACGTCGTCTTGCCAACCGTCGGGCAGGTCCGCCGCCACCCCGCCAGGTCGCACGTAGTTGAGGTTCATGCGCAGGCCCGCGGTCTTCTCAAAGAAGGCCAGGATGAGCTCGCGCTCGCGAAAGCCGTAGATCATCATCGACGTGGCGCCCAAGTCCATGCCGTTGGTGGCGATCCACACCAGGTGCGAGGTAATGCGATTGAGCTCGGACATCATCATGCGAATCCACGTCGCGCGCTCGGGGACCTCAATCTCGAGCAGCTTTTCCACGGCCATGGCGTAACAGAGCTCGTTGCCGATCGGGCTTAGGTAGTCCATACGCGTCACGTTGGTCGCGCCCTGAACGTAGCTCAGCACCTCGCCGGTCTTTTCCATGCCGGTGTGCAGATAGCCAATGACCGGCTTGGTGCGCAGCACGAACTCACCGTCGAGTTCAAGCATGAGACGCAGTACCCCGTGGGTCGAGGGATGAGCCGGACCCATATTGATGATCATCGTCTCGTCGTCGCGACGTTCGTAGTCGACGTCACGAGGGTCCAGGCTCAGGTCACTGGTGCGCAACACCGCGCCAACCTCACGACCGAGTTCGTCGGTGGTGGTGTACTCGCGCGGTTGCAGTCCCTGAAGCCCCTCGTCGGTCTCGGCAGCGAGCAGGTCCACGCGTTCGGCCACGCGCACGCTGTCGTGGTGGTCGCTCATCGGGGACCCGGAGTGTCTTTGAACTGAACCGGCACCTTGCCCACGGCATAGTCCTTGCGCAGAGGGTGTCCCTCCCAGTCCTCGGGCATCAGGATGCGCGTGAGGTCGGGGTGCCCTTCAAAGAGCACCCCAAAGAGGTCGAAGGCTTCGCGCTCCATCGCTTCGGTGCCGGGATACACGGAGAAGAGCGAGGGCACCGATGGCTCGTCGTTTCCCGCCTGGAGGCGAATGCGCACGCGCTGGCGCTTAGAGAGCGACAGCAGGTTCACGACAACTTCGAACCGGGTGGGCTCAACCTCCTCGGGCAGTGGGCGCTCGAGGTGTTCAAGGTAGTCCACCGCGCACAGATCGACGCACATCTCGAACTGGTCGTCCTTGAGGGCGCGCACGAGATCGACGTACTGATCACGCGAGGGAAAGCACCCCAGGTCGCTCGCCACCGCTTCGGCGGTTACGACTCCTGGGGGGGCCGTCGGGGGAAGGGAGATCACTTCGGTGTTCCCACCCTCACGGCCACGGGAATCTCGGGGGTCCAGACGTTCGAGTGCTCGGCGATCTGCGTGGGACGGCCCTCTGCGCGTCGCTTGAGGATCTCACCGGTTCGAATCTGCTCGTGCAGCGTAAGGATCGCGTGCATGAGCGTCTCGGGGCTGGGTGGGCATCCCGGTGCGTAGACGTCGACGGGAACGATCTGGTCAACCCCTTGGACGATCGCGTAGTTGTTGAACATGCCACCCGACGATGCGCAGACCCCCATGGACAGCACCCATTTGGGCTCAGCCATCTGGTCGTAGACCTGACGAAGAACCGGCGCCATCTTTTGGCTGACGCGCCCCGCGACGATCATCAGGTCCGCTTGGCGCGGGGAGTTGCGAAAGACCTCCATGCCGTAGCGCGCCAGGTCGTAGTCGGCGGCACCGGCGGCCATCATCTCAATCGCACAACACGCCAGGCCAAACGTGGCGGGCCACACCGAGGCGCGTCGCGCCCAGCGCACGAGGTCCTCGACTTGGCCCGTTAGGAAGTTGTGCTGCAGGTCCTCTAAGGCCACTACGCCGCCCTATCGGGGTCGGCGCCGATTCGTACGATGGTTGACTCACTGGTGCGCGCGGGCAGACCGGGCACCAAGTGCTTGACGGGCCCCCAGGTCAATGCGCCCTCAGCGACCAGAAAGAGGAGCGCACCAAAGACGGCCAGCGAGAAGATCACGACCTCGATGAGGCCGAAGACCCCCAACTGACGAAAGACGACAGCGAAGGGGTACATGAAGACGACTTCGATGTCGAAGATCACGAAAATCATCGCCACGAGGTAAAAGCGAACCGGGAATCGCTGGGGCGGCTCGACGTCTGGCACGATGCCACACTCATAGGGTGCCAACTTCGCGTCGGTCGGACGCTTGTGCGGGGCGAGCATTCCCGAGGCGACAAATGAGCCCGACGCGAAGAGCACTCCGAGGATGAGGAGTCCAAGGATTGCGATGTACTGACTCACGTTCATCATTTCTACCAGACCCCGATGGACCCCCTGGACGGGCGTGCGTCCAGGTGGACGGCGTAGGATTGTGCGCGTGAAAAGCCTCGCCGAGGTGGTCGCCCACCCCACGACCTACGACGTCGTCATCGTCGGCGGCGGCCCGAGTGGCTCGTCGTGCGCCTACTGGCTGGCCTCGGCCGGCTGGTCAGTGTGCCTGGTGGAAAAGAAGCACTTCCCCCGAGAAAAGACCTGCGGTGACGGCCTGACCCCGCGCTCGGTGTACCAACTGGCCGAGATGGGCCTCGAGGGCGTGGTCGCCGCGAACGGACATCGCTACCAGGGCCTACGCGGATTCGGATTCGGCGCGCGACTCGACATGCCCTGGCCGGAGCATCCCGTATTTCCCAACTACGGCTATACCATCACGCGCTTTAACTTGGACGGGCTGGTGGCCGAGCACGCCGAGAAGTACGGCGCCGACGTGCTCAACGGCGTCGAGGCGATCAGTCTGATCGATACCGCACCCGGCGGCGATGAACAGCTGGTGAGTGCGAGGGGCGTGGTCGTTAAGGACAAAGAGACCGGGGACGTCGCCGAGATCCACGGGCGCTACATCGTGGCGGCCGACGGCCAGAACTCACGTCTCGGCCGTGACCTCGGGGTCACGCGCAACCGCGACTGGCCCCTGGGGATGGCGTTGCGCGGTTACTACACCAGCGAGCGCCACGACGAGCCCTGGATCGACTCGCACCTGGACATCCGCGACGCCAACGGTGACGTAGTGCCCGGGTACGGGTGGATCTTTCCCCTCGGCGATGGTCGCGTCAACGTGGGCGTGGGCCTGCTCTCTACCGGAGGTCACTGGAAGGGCGTCAACACCACGAAGCTCCAGGAGTACTTCGTCGCCCAGGTAGGCGAGCAGTGGGGACTCAGTGAGGAGACCTCGTGTGGCGCTCCCACCGGCGGGCGTCTGCCCATGGGTCTTTCGATCGGACCGCGCGCGGGTGCCAACACCCTTACCATCGGTGACGCCGCGGGCACGGTGAATCCCTTCAACGGCGAGGGGATCGCTTACGGCTATGAGTCGGGGCGTCTCGCCGCCGGCGTGATCGCCCAGGCCCTGGTGGAGGACAACGGGGAGGTTCTCGCGCTCTACGACGAGCGACTCCAGGACGCTTATGGCGATTACTACCGGGTGGCGCGCGCGTTCGTCAAGCTCATCTCGGACCCAAAGGTCATGCAGGCCTGCGTGAGCACCGGCTTTCGCATCCCGATCATCATGCGCGAGCTGCTCAAGATCATGGCGAACCTCATGACCAACGACGCTCACGGTCCGGCCGAAGTGGGTTATCGCGCCATGACGCGACTCGCGGGGGCCATTCCCGAGCAAGCCTGGAGCATGATCTTTCCCGACGCCAAGGGCGACTCGGCGTAGTCCGATTACGCCGAGGTCGAACTGGCGTTCTCGGTGCGCGACAGCAACGTGTTCACGAGACCGTTCAGGAGCGTCTCGGACTTCGCGAAGGATCCCACGATGGCACTGAGCGTCACTTCGTAGTGGCCGTGAGTGATCACCACCATCACAAGTTGCACCTTGGTCTTTACGTTGGGCAAGTCGAGTCGCACCACTCCCCCGCGCGTCCAACCCTTGGCAAACGTCGTGGGCTGCCAGTTTCTCGCCACGACACTCGCTGGATTCTTCGATCCGAGCCCCGCCAGGATGATGTCGGCACTGGAGGTGACAAAACACGAGCCGAAGTTGGACATAGACATCTCGTGGGTGTCCTTATCGACCATGCTCAGCGAGTGGTAGTACTGGGCGGTCGAGGCGAGTTCGATACCGTCGAGCGAGTCTGTATTGAAGATCGGCGAGGCGACCTGGTAGTCGGGCTCCTGGCCGGCCGCCCCGTAGACCCGGTCCGTGGCGTTACTCACGCCGAGGCACTTTTGAAAGACGCGGGCGGCCTCGTCGCCGATTGAGTTCTTGGGAAGAGCCGTAGTGGTCGTGGATGTGTAGACCTTGCTCGGCGGTGAGACCAGGTAGTTAAGTACAGTGTCGGAGGTTTTATACCAGCCACTGGGCAGGTCATCGAGCCTCAAGTTGACGTGGCGGGCGTCGGCCAACTCGCTGCGGGCGGCGCTGCCTCGATTGAACCAGGCGGCGATACCGCCGCCCAAGCTCGCGAGGATCACGATCGCCACGACCACGTAGACGCCGAGTCGCGGGCGACGCTCGGTCACGATGCCCCCATGCTCGGCGACGATCACGCGCAGAGCGTCGTATCCCTCCAGGTCACGATGACGCCACACGTAGCGAACACCGGCGACGCTCGCGAAGAGCAGCATTCGGTGACCGACGCGCACGAGTTCGACGTTGGCAACTTCGCTCCAGGGCGTCTGCCACGCGATGGCGGGAATGCCGGCGAGTTGGGTGAGCCCCGCCTCGTCGAAGAGCAGGGTGACCGGCGACGTCGGGCCGTTGGGCACGAAGGGTGGCTGAACCGCCCAGTCCTCGCTGCGAAGGCTCGTCATCTCCTCACGTCTTTGGCCGCGTCGGCCGCGATCGTGACGGTGCGCTCGAGGGTGTCCTCGTCGTGGACGAGCGAGACGAACAGGATCTCGTAGGCGCCCGGAGCCAGTGCCACGCCTCGCGACAGCATGGCGTGAAAGAACCGGCGATAGAGCCCGTTCTCGTTCAGGGCTCTCGCTTCGTCGAAGTTCCTCGGCGCGGGCACTTCGTCGTCGCTCAAATACAGACCCATGAGCGCACCGACGTGGGGCGCGAGCGCAAAAATACCCGACGCGCGAATCGCCGACTCCAAGTCGGCGGCGAAGTTTTTCACTCGTCCCGCCAGCAGCGCCAACTCGTCGGGCGTCACGTGTTCGAGTACGGCTACGCCAGCGGCCGTCGCCAAGGGATTGCCCGAGAGCGTGCCCGCCTGGTACACCGGGCCGAGCGGAGCGAGAGACGACAATAGCTGGCGCGAACCGCCAAACGCCCCCACGGGCAGTCCACCGCCGATGACCTTGCCAAAGGTCCACAGGTCGGGCGTGACCCCGAAGAACTCCTCGGCCCCGCCCATCGCCAGGCGAAAGCCGGTGATGACTTCGTCGAAGATCAAGAGTGCTCCGACGCGGTCGCACTCTGCTCGCAGCTCCGAGAGAAACGTCGAGCGGGGCGCGACCAGGTTCATATTGGCCGCCACCGGCTCGACCAACACGCCAGCGACCGACTCATCGAGCGTGGGCACTTCGTTGTAGGGGGCAACCAGCGTGTCCTGGGTCGCGCCCGGAGTCACGCCGGCCGAGGCGGGTAGTCCCATCTGGGCGACACCGCTGCCGCCCGCCACGAGCAGAGCATCGGAGTGCCCGTGGTAGCAGCCCTGGAACTTGAGGATCTTGTTACGACCAGTGGCACCGCGCGCCAGGCGCACCGCGCTCATCACCGCCTCGGTACCCGACGAGACGAGTCGGACCTGCTCAAGCCCAGTTACCCGTGAGGTCATCGCTTCGCCCAACAGCACCTCGCCGGGGGTCGGCGCGCCGAAGGTCGTGCCGCGCCCGGCCTGGGCGCGCAGGGCTTCGACGACGACGGGACTCGCGTGACCGAGCAGTGACGCACCGTAGGACTGGACGTAGTCGATGTACGTGGTGCCCTCCACGTCGGTGACGAATGCGCCGTGACCGCTGGCCACGGTGTAGGGCACTCCCCCGACCGACGCAAACGAGCGCACCGGTGAGTCCACGCCGCCGGGGAGTACCGCCTGGGCCCGCTCGAACCAGGCCTCGTTCGAACTCAACGATTCAGCTCCTCGGCCAGCTCGCGCGCAAAGTACGTCAAGACGAAGTCTGCGCCCGCGCGCCGCACGGCGCTGAGCTGCTCGAAGGCGACGGCGGTGCCGTCGATCCATCCGTTCTCGTGCGCCGCCTTTACCATGGCGTACTCCCCACTGACGTGGTAGGCGGCCAGGGGCACGTCAAGTTCGCGACGTAGGTCACTGAGGACGTCCAGATACGTCACCGCGGGCTTGACCATGATGATGTCGGCCCCTTCGTTGACGTCAAGGCGCGCCTCGCGCAACGCCTCGCGGCGATTGCGCGGGTCCTGTTGGTAGCCCCGCCGATTGCCGCCGCCCTCGATCTCCACGCCGACTGCTTCACGAAAGGGACCGTAGAGTCCGCTGGCGTACTTGGCGGCGTAGGCCAAGATGATGGTCTCTTCGTAGCCCGAGCCTTCCAGGGCCGAACGAATGGCGGCGACCTGGCCGTCCATCATGCCGCTGGGCGCAATGACGTCCGCTCCGGCCCCGGCCTGGGCGAGGGCCACGCGAGAGTACAGCTCAAGGGTGGCGTCGTTATCGACGCTCCCGTCGGCGCGCACCACGCCACAGTGACCGTGAGTCGTGTATTCATCGAGGCACAGGTCGGCCATCGCCACCAGGTCATCGCCGAAGTTCTCCTTGAGAGATCGCAGCGCCACCTGGACGACACCCTCGCGGTCCCACGCGCCACTGCCGAACTCGTCTTTCTTCTCGGGGACGCCAAACAAGATGACACTTCTCGCGCCCGCACCCAGTAGCGCCTTTACCTCATCGTTCAGCGAGGACAGCGTGTGCTGGACGTGCCCGGGCAGAGACCGAATGGGTCGAGGCTCGTTCAGGCCCTCGGCGACGAAGAGCGGGGCCACGAAGTGATGGGGTGCCAAGGTCGTCTCGGCGACGAGGTCTCGGATCGCGCGCGTGCGGCGGAGTCGACGGGGACGCTGAGCGGGAAACACGAGGCCCAGCCTATTGGGCGCAATGCTCGGCTTTCTCGCCGTCTAGAGCGCGCCCAGACGACTCGCGATCTGCGGACTCCAGCCCTCGATTACCCGAACGTGCTCTCGGGCGACCACAGTGGCCGTGCTCGAACCGGGTACCACCACCCAGCAGTCAGGCTCAACGAAGGCCTGGGCCACGCGCCACGCGGAGGGAGCACCGATAAAAGCGACGTCGGCTTCGCGCAGGATCAACTGGTCGGCCGCGCTGAGCTCGGCCGCCACGGTTTCGTAGCAGGCCAGATGCTCGACCGAAATACCTCGTACGACCAGTGCGTCGCGCAACTCCTCGCGCATCGTGGCTGCGCCGAGCACCAGGACTGGTCCGGCACTGATCTGCGCGGCGAGATCTTCGGCACCGCCCTGTCCCGTAAGGTCGACGATCACGTCTTCTTCTTCCAGCGCCCGCGCGGTCGCCGTGCCGACCGTCAGGACACGCGCGCCACGCGCCAACGCTTCGCGCGCCAACGCGACGTACAGAGCACTACGCGCACTCGTCACGACGAGGGCGCGAAACTGTCCGTAGTTCGCGCTGGCCTCCAGGGCACTACGAACCTCGTGTGCGTCGAAGTATCGAGTGGTCGTCAGCGGAACTTCGCTCACCGCGCTGCCGGCTGGCAGCCACGAGATCAACTCGCGGTTGTGGCCGCGCTCGCGGGTTACGACGATGCGCACTACGACTCGGCGAGCAACGCGCCGCCTCCGAGGTCGTCGCGCAGATGTCGCGCCAGGCGTTGACCGAGTTCACGGGGTTCGGCGCCGCTCACCTCGCCGCGCACACTCTTTCCCCCGTCGGCGTCGAGCATCACGCCTCGAAGAGTCACGAGGCCCGCGCGCAACGTCGCGTGAGCACCGGTCGCGATGGCGCAGCCCGCACCCAGTTCCTCTAAGTACGCGCGCTCGGCCGCCACAGCGACAAACGCCGGCGCCACGTTGATTTCCTCAAGTGCGGCCAACGTCCTCGCGTCGTCGAAGCGCGCTTCGAGAGCCAAGGCGCCCTGTCCCACCTGAGGGGTGAACCACTCCGGGTCGAGTCGCTCGCTGACGAGACTGCTCTGGCCAAGCCGATCGAGCGCGGCCAGAGCGGTCACGACGGCGTCGACGCCATCGTGTCCGACGCGAGCCAACCGAGTCGCCATGTTCCCACGAAGTTCTACGACATCTAGGTCGGGGCGACGCTCCAAGAGTAGGGCCCGGCGCCGAGGTGAGCCCGTGGCAACTCGAGCTCCCGGACCGAGCCCGGCCAGCGAGCCGCCGACCAAGACGTCACTCGCATCTAGTCGTTCCGGCACACTGGCGAGAACCAAACCCTCGGGGGTGACGCTCGGTAAGTCTTTGGCGCTGTGCACGGCCACGTCGGCCTCGTTCGCCAGGACTGCTCGTTGAACTTCGACGGCGAAAGCACCTTGGCCTCCCAGGATCGACAGGTCGGTGGTTGCGTCACGGTCGCCGCGAGTCTCCACGAGCACCAACTCGCTCTCGACTCCGCAGTGAGCCAGCAGTCCCTGAATTCGCGCGGCTTGCACCAAGGCGAGGGGCGAGCGGCGCGTCGCCAGTCGCAGTGTCATAGATCAAAGAGATTGCGCGTCGCTTCGCTCAGGCGCGTCCCCTGATCCGTGCCGGCGGCCTCCTTGAGCGCGACCGTCGGGCGATGGGCGATCTTGGCCACGACCGAGCGAATAAGCGAGACGACGGTCTCTCGCTGCTCGTCGCTAAGTGCGTCGAGGTCGTGGCTTCGTCGATCGAGTTCACTGGCGACCACGTCGTCGAAGTGCTCTCGCAGATCGCGCACGATGGCCGCGGCCCCTCGTGCTCGCTGGTCGTTCCAGAACCGCTCCACGTCGCCCTCGACGATGCGCGTCGCGTCATCGATCGCGTCGCGGCGGTCGCCGAGCGCGCGATCGACCCGCTCGCGCAGGTCCCCGATGTCGATGCGCCGCACGTGGATCAGGTCACTGACGTCGCTCGCCACCGAACGGGGTACCGCGAGGTCGATCACCAGGACGTCAGTGCCGTTGGCCTCGAGAGTTCTACGCGAGACGACCGGCGCCGACACGTCCAACGCGCTCACGACCAGGCGCACCCCGTTGAGCCCTCGGGCGAGCGCATCTAGACCCTGAACGCTCACGCGCTCGTCATTGAGTTCGCGCCGCAACGTGTCGGCTCGCTCAATGGTGCGATTGAAGATGGTCAACGCCGCCAGACGAGGTGTCGCGCTCAGCAGGTTCTTGGCCACGCCCGCGCCCATTTGGCCAGCCCCCAAGACCACGACCCGCGCACCCTCAAGCGAGTCACCGAGGTCATCGATCGCGGCGGCGGCCGTGGCGTACGCGAAGCTCGTGGTGCCCCTCGCAATACTGGTTTCCGCCCGCACCCGCCGTCCGCAGGTGATCGCTCGCTGGAAGAGTTCGGTGACTTCGCTGCCCGCGGACTGTTCTTCGACTGCGAGATCCAAGGCTCGGCGCAGTTGTCCCAAGATCTCGAACTCACCCGGCACTACCGACTTGAGTCCCCCCGCCACCCCAAAGAGATGAGTGGCGACGTCGTGCTCGAAGTTCACCGTGAGCCGGTCCTCAAACTCTTTGGCGTCGAGTCCGGTGGCCTGGGCGAGGGTCTCGGTGATCTCATCGATGGCGCCGTGGAAACGGTCGATCACCGCGACGACCTCGGTACGAAGACAGGTCGAGACGAACACGGCCTCGTGAATGTTGCGGTGGCTCACCAGGGTGCGCAACATCTTGGCCCACTCGTGTTCGGGCACCGTCGCGCGCTCAAGCAGGTCCAAGGACGCATGTTCGTGATCGATGCCCACAGAAATCAGTGCCACGTCGCCTCCGGGGTTTGCACCATGTTACGAGCCTCGCAGCGGATTGGCACTCGCGATGCCCAGTGAGTGCAGCAGTCCTCCGCCCAAGGGTCCCGTGCCGTTATTGAGGTGATACATCAAGATCTGCAGCTCAATGGAGAAGTCCACGTAGTGCACGGCGGTGCCCAGCGGCACGCTCACCACCTGGGGGGCAAAGTTGAGAATGGCGTGGATCCCTGCCTCGACCATTCGATCGGTGACGTCCTGGGCGGCCTCGCCGGGCACGCAGATGACCCCCACGGTGGCGGCGGGCATCGGGTCCGAAACCGGTTGGACGATCAGCCCGGCCACTTCGTGGCCCACCACCTCGGGGTCGGTGTCGTAGAGGGCTACGAGACGGGCCCCGCGGATCAAAAAGTTTGAGGAGTTGACCAGGGCCCGACCAAGGTTGCCGATTCCCACCACGATCACGTCGTACAGGCGGTCATGACCCAGGGCTTCGGCGATGCGCTCGATGAGGACCTTGGTGTCATAGCCCGCGCCCCGGGTGCCAAATGACCCCAGTCCCGCCAAGTCTCGACGCACCGTGGTCGCCGTCACGCCCGCGAGTTCGCCAATCTGCTTCGAGTCGATTTTGGTCTCGCCACGTCGCAAGAGACCCTCGGCGATGCGCTGATACACGGGCAACCGGGCGATCGTGGGCTCCGAGAGCTTCTTCGAGCGAAGGCGCGCGGTCACCATCGAAACAGGCTACCGGTAAAGAAAAACTGAGAGAAGTGGGCTATCGACCGAGGTTACGGCTGCGTTCGGCCGCCGCGGCCACCGCGTCGATGAACGCGGCGCGCACCGCGCGCTGCTCCAAGACGCGCAGTCCCGCGGCCGTTGTCCCGCCGGGCGAGGTCACCTGGGCCCGTAACGCTTCGGGTGTTTCTCCCGACTCTTTCAACAGCGCACCCGATCCGGCAAAGGAGTCCACCACGAGAGATCGCGCCACGTCCCGAGTCAGACCCTGGTGCACCCCCGCTTCGATCAACGCCTCGACGACGAGGTAGAGGTACGCCGGCATCGGACCCGAAAGTCCAGTGACCGCGTCGATGTTGCGCTCGCTCACTCGCACCACGGTGCCCACGGCACTGAGTATGGACTCGGCCCAGTCGAGATCCTCACCGGTGACCTGAGAGCCTCCCGCCATGGCGGTGACGCCCTGACCGATGACCACCGGCGTGTTGGGCATCGAGCGAATCACCGCGACGGGACCGGGGAAACTCGCCTCGAGTCGAGCGGTCGATAGACCAGCCACCACCGAGAGCACCCGGGTGATCCCGATTGCTCCGGCGAGTCGCGCCACCCCTTCGGCGTAGTCAGGCTTAACCGCGAGAATGGCCCCCGTTTGGGCGTCGACATCGATCACCTCGAGCGAAGGAAAGACCCCGACGCCAAAGAATCGGCCTTCGAGTTCACGTCGCGTCTCTACTGAGCGCGCCACCAACGCGAGGTCGCTGGGCTCGCACCACCGCGCGCGAAGGAGGCCGGCGCCGAGGGCCGATCCCATCTTGCCGGCCCCGATGATGACGAGCTTGTATGCCACGGCTCAACGCTAACGGGTTCTCGACGCCCCTAGTGGGGTCGACGCCGTCGATACAGCGACGGCAGGCCCATCGCCATGACGGTGGGAAACATCTCGTCTACGTAGGTCAGCGTCGCGCCGACGAGCTCATCCATGCGAGCCACGGTGAGTTCCCCCACGGGTACCTGGGCGACCAGATAGATGCCCGCTTCGGGACCGATGGCCAGGTGCAGTTCGCGCAACTCGTGATTCTTTACCAAAAGGTAGCGGTAGAGGGTTTCGAGGTTCTCTTCTGGCGCGGGCATGAGTTCGGTCTCGACAAACACCGTGCGCTGGCGCAACGACAGCCAGATCGTAATCACGTCGCGCTCATCGCCCTTCAAGCGAACGAGCCAGTGAAAGTGGCCCTTGTCGTCCGGTTGATCGTGGTGCTCGACCTTTCCCACCAACGAGCTCGCCGTCCACTCACGAGCCCAGGCGCCCAACGTGGCACTCAGTGACGCCGCCGCCCCCGCGTCACTGAGTGGAGCGCGCGTCACCTAGCAGTGCGCGAGACTCGTCGAAGCGAGGGTTTGGGTCAGGGCCGCGAGCCACTCGCCCGCGCGTTTCCAGGTATAGCCGCGCGCTCGCAATACCGCGGCGTTGGACATGGCCAGCGGGTCCTCGGCGTCGAGGATGTCTTCGACGGCATCGGCCCAGGTGACCGCGTCGCGCTCGGCAACGAGATGTCCAGTAACTCCCTTATCGATCAAAGTCGTGAGTCCACCCACATCGCTCGCCACCACGGGCGTTCCGCACGCAGAGGACTCCAGTGCGACGAGTCCGAAACTCTCGGCGCGAGACGGAACGAGTGTCACATCGGCGGCGCGCATCCACGAGGACAGCTGGCGGTGGGCCTGGGGCGCGACAAAGCGCACGTCATGAATCACCCCCGCGTCGGCCACGCGCTCGTGAAGTTGGGCCAACGTCACTCGCCCATCGGGACCCGAAGGTCCGCCCACGATGGCCAGCGACGCGGATCGACCTCGGCGGCGCAACTCGATCAGCGTCTCGAGGGCCAAGTCCGCCCCCTTAAGTCTCTGGAGTCGTCCCACGTACAGCAGCAGATTCGACTTTTCATCCAGCCCCAACGCGCGGCGCGCCTGGGGCCGATATCCCGGAGAGAAGTAGGCGTGTTCGACACCGAGGGGAACGACGTGCACTCGCGCGGGCTCGGCGTTGTAGAGCCGCACAAACTGTTCCGCCTCGACGTCGCAACTGGCGAGAATCGCGTCGGAACAGGTGATCAGCGCGGCTTCTTGAAAAGCGCGGTCGTCGGACTCCGCCTGAAACGTGTCGGCCTTTACTCGCTCCAGCGTATGGAAGGTCATGATCAAAGGGATGTTGAGGTCGTGCTTAAGGCGGTGCCCCACGAGCCCGCTCAACCAGTAGTTCGCGTGCAACGCGTCAGGTACGCCGTCACGCTCAAAGAGACGGGCCACCGAGTCTGTGAACTCGCCCACGTGATCGGCCAGTTCTTCGCGCACGAGTGAGGTCGGCGGACCCGCCAACACGTGGTGAACACGAAATCCGGGCTCGACGAATACGGTGTCCTGAACGAAGAGATTGTCTCGACGGGTATAGACGTCGACTTCGTGACCGAGGCGTGCAATGGCACTCGAGAGTTCTCGCACGTACACGTTCATCCCGCCGCCGTCGCCGGTCCCGGGTTGATCTAAGGGTGAAGTGTGATACGAGAGAACGCCAAGGAGCGCCATAGCCAAATTCTACCGGTCGACTTTCTGGCTCGGACTAGGAGTTTCCTGTCGTGGTGGTTCGTTCGTTTGAGAGACTGAGTTCGTGACAACACCGCCTTCTCTTCGCTCTCCCCTGTCGTCGCCACCGCCGGCGCGCCCGGGCGACCGGGTCGCGATCCTCTCACCCTCGTGGGCCGCTCCCGCGATTTTCCCTGAGGTGCACGAGATTGGCCTGCGAGTTGTTCGCGAGCGTCTCGGCCTTATCCCGGTCGAATATCCCACCACCCGCCAACTCGACGCGCCGCCTCGGGAGCGCGCCCGAGATCTGATGAGCGC
>DATJUR010000046.1:0-2313 GCA_035502215.1 Acidimicrobiales bacterium
TTCTGGTCGGCGTCGCGCAAGATTGACTCCCAGGGCGCAAAAGCACGGGGACGGGCGTTCAGCTCGACGCGCCCGGCGTCGGTCAGCGTGTACTGACGACGTCCTTCGGCGGTCTCGGAGCGAACGAACCCCTGGTCCTCGAGCATCTGCAACGCGGGGTACAGCGAGCCGGGACTCGGCCGCCACATCCCTCGCGAGCGTTCGGACAACTCCTGCATCATCTCGTAGCCGTGCATCGGCCGCTCGTTGAGCAGGGTCAAGATCGCGAAGCGCACGTCGCCGCGTCGTCCGCGTCCCCGTCCGCGACCACCACGCCCGGAGTACGCACTCTCGCGACCCTCCTCGTGGTGTCCGCCCCGGTGCGGTCCGTGACGGCGCCGATCGCCTCCGCGGACCTCGTTGGCCTCACTGCCATCTGCGTTTCTGCCTCGCCGGAAGGGCGAGTGTTCCGAGTGTTCTCGGTGTGACATAAGTGTCTCCTTTCGATAGATTTATGTATATAACGATATATCGTTATCAGTCGTTTGTCAAGTCCCAGCCAAGGAGGAACTGACGTACCTGATCAAAGCGGGTGAAAGTGCGACTTAGGTGACGGCGTTGCGGACCCGATACGTAGGATCTTCGTAAGCGTGCGACTCCATGACCTCGCCCAGCCGATCCACGGCGTCGAAGACGTCGACGTAGCGCAGATATAGCGGGGCAAAGCCGAAGCGCGCGATATCGGGGGCACGGAAGTCGCCAATGACCCCCCTGGCGATCATCGCCTGGACGATCCCGTACGCCTCGTGGTGTCGAAGCGCCACCTGGCTCCCCCGGCGCTCGTGTTCCCTCGGGGTGACGATGTCAAAGACGCCCGGCAACCTCGACTCCACCAGTTCGATAAAGAGGTCCGTCAGAGCCAGACTTTTCTGGCGCAGCTCGGCCATCGACGTGCGATCAAAGACATCCAGGGCGCCGTCGAGCGCCGCCATCCCCACGATGGAGGGTGAGGAGGTGACAAAGGCGCGAACGCCGTTGGCGGCTTCGTAGGTCATCTCGAAGTCGAAGGGTCGAGCGTGACCGAGCCAGCCCGGCAATGGATTCCTGACCACCCCCTGCCACTTCGATCGCACGTACATGAAAGCTGGTGATCCCGGTCCGCCGTTGAGGTACTTGTAGCCACAGCCCGCCGCGAAGTCCACGTCGGCCCCCTCCACGTCGAGAGGCACCGCCCCGGTCGAGTGCGCGAAGTCCCAGAGCATCAGGGCGCCGGCCTCGTGCACTTGCTGGGTGATGCCCGCGAGATCGAGCATCTCGCCGGTGCGATAGTCAACGTGGGTGAACTCGACCAACGCCACTTCCTCGTTGAGGTGCTCGGCCAGCGCATTGCGATCAATGGTCTTGACCGTGATCGGACGCCTCGAGCGTGCCGCCATCTCTTCGATGATGTAGAGGTCGGAGTGAAAGTTGGCCGCGTCGGTGAGAACGACGTGGCGATCCGGTCGCTGATCGAGAGCGGCGCCCATGAGTTTGGCGATCGCGATCGTGAGAGTGTCGGCCACCACCACCTCGTCAGCGTGGGCCCCGACCAGGCGGGCCACGCGATCACCAATGCGCGTGGGCCAGTCCCACCACTCACCCCAATTGCGTACCAAGCCCGTCGCCCACTGTTCTTCGATGACTTCGCGAACGCGCTCGCCCACCCGAGAAGAGACCGGACCGAGCGAATTGCCGTCCAGGTACACCTCAGCCTCGTTCAGCGTAAAGAGCTCGCGCAGTGGCGCCAGTGTGTCGGCACGGTCGCGCGCAAGACAGTCGTCGCGGTTTGTCACAGTACCGACCTCACTTGCCATAGTTCGGGGTAGAAACGTCGAGTCACGGTGGTCTCGAGATAGGCCATGCCCGCGCTTCCTCCCGTGCCTTGGCGATTGCCGATCTGGCGCGCCGCCATCATCATGTGCTGATAGCGCCAGAGAGCAAAGTTCTCGTCGTGATCGACCAGCAACTCGGCTACCGCGTGCAGGGACGTGAGCGGCGCGCTGTCGTGGTGTCGGTAGAGGTCAGTGACGAGATCCAAGAGGGACTCATCGTCCTTAGCCTCCGTCGAGGCGCGAAGGGACGTCTCAAAGCCGGTCCAGATGTTGGGTCGCGCGGCGATCTCAGCGAGCCACGCGCGTTGTTCGGCTTCGAAGAAGTCGAAACTGAGCGCCTGGGGATCGCCACCGCCGCTTAGGAACTCGATGGCGCGATATTGGCACGACTGAAAACCCGAGGCCGGATCGAGCGGATCACGGAACTGCAAAAAGCCCTCGGGCGACATGGTGTCAAGAAGGC
>DATJUR010000047.1:0-11580 GCA_035502215.1 Acidimicrobiales bacterium
CTCTGACCCGATCGAGCTGGGCAAGAACAACTCCGGACGGGGAGTGGGCGGTTCGATGGTGCACTACGCCGGCTACACGCCCCGATTCCATCCCTCTGACTTTCGAACCTTCAGCCAAGACGGCGTGGGGGTCGATTGGCCCATCGATTACGCGGACCTGCGTGACCACTACCGAGAGGTCGAGCGCGAGCTGCCCGTGGCCGGACAGTTCTGGCCGTGGGGCGAACCTCACGGGTACCCGTTTTCACCTCACCCCATCTCCGAAGCAGCGGCTGTGATCTGGCGCGGAGCGATGAAGTGTGGCGTCACGATGCGCGTGGGGCCGGTGGGCATCGTCAACGGAACATTCGGCAATCGCCCCCACTGCATCTATCGGGGATGGTGCCTGCAGGGTTGCAAAGTGAACGCCAAAGCAAGTCCCTTTGTGACGCATCTACCTGACGCTTTGGCGCACGGGGTCGAAATCCGCGCCAACTCGATGGCCTCAGCAATTCTCATCGACGACGCGACAGGGAGGGCGACCGGGGTGTCCTACTTCGGGGCCAATAGCGACAGCGAACGACGCCAGCGGGCCAAAGTGGTGGCCGTCGCCGGCTACTCCATCGAAACGCCGCGGCTGTTGTTGAACTCGGTCTCGCCGCGCTTTCCCCGCGGCGTGGGTAACAACGATGACCAGGTCGGACGATACGTGATGGTCCAAGGCGCTGCGCAGTCTGCCGGACGGTTCCCCGACGAGTTGCGCATGTACAAAGCGCCACCTCCGCAGATCTCCTCGGAGGACTTTTACGAAACCGACCCGGCTCGAGGCTTTGCCAGGGGATTCTCGATTCAAACCGTGTCGCCCCAGCCCATTGGTTGGGCCGAACACGTCGCCGCCGAAGGTCACTGGGGCCGGGAGCTTCGTGAGTACATGCGCGACTACAACCACTGGACGACCATTGGCGTGCTCAACGAACTGCTTCCCAGCGCAGATAACCGAGTGACCCTCGCCGAGGAAGTTGATCGCTGGGGTCTTCGTGTCGCGGCGTACACGCACAGTCTGGGCGAGAACGACAAGCGCAACATCGAGTTCTCCAAGCGGGTTCTCCTGGACATACTGGACGCAGCGGGAGCTCAAGACGTACTCACCATCTCGCGCTACGCGCACCTCATCGGCGGCGCACGCATGGGCACGTCACCCGCCAGCAGCGTGGTTGATTGCAACCAGCGTGTCTGGGCGGTGCCCAATCTCTACGTGGCTGACGGCAGCGTCGCGCCGACGCAGGGCTCGGCGAACCCGGCGCTCACCATTATGGCGCTGTCATCTCGCCTGGCCAATCATCTAGCCGAAGGCTCGATGGCTTTTGTTCCCCCGCGAAGGAGGGCGGATGCCCAGTGTTGACTCACTCGACGTGAGCGCGTATGTGATCCCCACGGCGCAGCCCGAGTCGGACGGGACGTTGACTTGGGAGTCGACGTGCGTGGTCATCGTCGAGGTGACGAGCGCTGGAGCCCGTGGTCTCGGCTTTACCTACGCCACTCCCGCGTGCGCGCGATTGATCGACGACGTGCTTCGTCCCGCCGTGCTGGCGAGTGACGCGATGGATGTAACCGGCGCGTGGTCCTCGATGGCGCGATCGATACGAAACATGGGTCGACCAGGCATCTCGTCGATGTCAATCGCCGCGGTTGACTGCGCGCTGTGGGACCTTAAGGCGAGATTGCTCTCCGTCCCCTTGGCGTCGTTGCTCGGTCACGTGCGACAAGAGGTTCCACTCTACGGCAGTGGAGGCTTTACCTCACTGACGAGTCGTCAGTTGGATCAACAACTCACCACGTGGGTGGAGGACCAGGGCATGACCCGCGTCAAGATCAAAGTGGCCGAGGCCTGGGGTACTCGCATCGAACGGGACGTGGAGCGAGTAGCCCAGGCTCGAAGGATCATCGGTGACCAGTGCGAACTCTTCGTTGACGCGAATGGCGGATATGGAGTGAAGCAGGCAGTCCGAATCGGCTCGCAGTTTGCAGACTTCGGCGTTACGTGGTTCGAGGAACCGGTGTCGTCTGATCACCTTGAGGGTCTCGCGCAGGTGCGATCTGCGGTGCCCATGGACGTGACCGCGGGCGAGTACGGCTACGACCTGTTTTACTTCGAGGCGATGTGCGAGAGCGGGGCCGTTGACTGTCTTCAGGCCGACGTCTCGCGCTGCGCGGGCATTACCGAGTGGATGCGGGTGGCCGCGGTGGCCGAGTCGCACGGCCTGGAGGTATCCGGTCACTGCGCGCAATCGCTCCACGTTCATCCAGCCGCGGCAGTCCACAATCTTCGTCATCTTGAGTACTTCGCCGATCACGAGCGAGTCGATCGACTTCTCTTTGATGGGGTGCTGGAACCCCGTGGCGGGTCTCTGAGGCCCGACCTCTCGCGGGTGGGCAATGGGCTCGATCTCAAACGACGAGACGCCGAACGCTACCGGGTCCTCTAGCTTCGCGCCGCGACGGCTGACTTACTTCAGCAGACTGCCCACGACGTTGATAACCAGGCCGATGATGACCGCTCCGAAAAGGTAGGACAGAAGGGCGTGTCGTAGGGCGAGTCGTCGCATGGAGCCCGTGGTCAGGTTCGTGTCCGAAACTTGAAAGGTCATGCCGATGGTAAATGCGAGGTACGCAAAGTCGGCGTAGCGCGGAAGATCCTCTTGGTTGTAGTCGACTCCGCCCACTGGCTTTTGGTAGTACGCCGCGGCGTACCGCAGCGTGAAAATCGAGTGCACTGCGGCCCACGCGAGGACCACACTCAGAACTCCGATCGCGAGATACAAGGCCTTGGTCCCTCCGTGCGCGTTGGCCGCTTGGAGCAATATGAACCCCACACCGCTCAAGCTGGCGACCGCCGCCACCAGCACCGCTCCGTCGGCAATCGCGCGACTGGGGTCTTCTAGTTGAGAGTGCCGAGCGGTCGATTCTGCGTCCAAGGTCCAGGCTATGAGCCACAGTCCAACCAAAAAGACCAGTGAGAAAACGTCCCAGCCGATCAGAACGGCAAACGCCCAGGGCCCAAAGAATGACACGGTCACACCCGTCGCCGCGCCGAGCGCGAAGGCGGCGATGAGCCGGATTAGCGCCGAGCGAGATGTCGAGGGCCTGTGAGTCACCGTGCTGACTTTAGGGGTGGAGTTTCTCGCCTGACGAGAGTGAAGTAAGCAACTTCCTCAAGTGACGTCAGTCTTCGACGACTTCCTTGACTTGCTGGCCGGCTTGTTTGGCCTTGGCCTTGGCCCGTTCGAGGTGGCCCTTGACTTCAACTTTCTTATTGTTGAGCGCCTTACCGGTTAGCGTCGTTGCTTTGCCCTTGGCGGCGTCCGCCGTGTTCTTCACGTGAACGCGTGCGGTGTTCGCGGCTTTCTTTGCCCTCCTTTTTACGTTGCTCACTCCGACTCCTTTCCACTGCCGTTCGAACGCGACGGCGTCTAGTAGTAGTGCCGACGTCCACCGATTTCGCGTCCTGCGGCACCCAAAATCCAAAGCACCGCGCCCACCACTGCCAAGACAACGCCAATTGTCCAGAGGATCGGAACTCCGAGCAGGAATCCGATGAGCATGAGTATCAAACCAATCGTGAGCATTGCTCCTCCATGAGGTCGCTTCGTCATCGACGTGATCGTTGACGACGCTTCCATCCTAAAACTCTCGCGATCGATGGTGATGCGAACAGTTCAGTCACGCAACGTCACCTAGACAGTGAACGTTAGGTGCGCGAAGACCAACTCCCGTATGAACCTTTCGCGTCGCGAGACGAGTCGCGAACGAGCACGTGATGAGTGACGCTCGCAATCTGAGTCGGAGCTGCGAAGTGATTCCTCACCTTCGCAAGCTGTGTCTTACTTCGCGCGCGCACTGCACGCGCCTCGCCCGCCAGGTCAGTAAATAGGCCCGGATCAGGTACGAAGAGGGTCGCGCTGGGCAGAGCGTTAGTGTCGCAAACTTGTGAAGAGTTCGGCACACTTCTTCGCCGTTGGTCTGTGTGCGCGACGCTCGCGTGACAGTCGCTTACAAGTTGATGTGAGTTCGTGAGCGCTGTGAATTGTGTGCGTGTCACTCAATCGAACTCCTCACCGCCAGCGAGTCATGTTGACATCACACAAGGGACTCATCGTGAGGTGACTCAGTTCGAAAGTGTTGCTCAATGAGTGCCTGTGATACGAAATGATCCTTGACGTAGAGAGTCGAAAGCCGAAAAACTCGATCAAGCAGTTCTCTCAGTCACACACGTTGTGCGCTGGAGTCACAAAATTGGAGGGCACCATGGCAATGACCGTAATCGCAGAGGACCTAGCGGTACGAGACGTGGGGGACCTCATCACTGTTGAACTGCCCGGCGTCCAGCGCGCGACCACTAGTGGTCAGGCTTCCGACCGTGGGTCCGAACGGTCCAGTACTGCAGAACTGGATGACCCCGAAGGCGAAGACAATGAGAAGGACGATGAGGGTGACGATGACGATGAAGACGACGATGAAGACAACGATGAAGACGATGCCGAGGACGCCGATGATGACACGGATTCGGAGCGTTCGTGACGGCGACTAGGCGGGAGAACTTCTCCGAAGCGACAGGAGAGCTTCTGTTCGACGTCACCACTTTGGGAGAGCGCGCCCGACAGAGCATCTCCAAGGGCCCCTTGGCCGACGCCGATCGAGCAGACTTGTCGAGACTTTTCGAGGTCCTGAACCTGGCCCTGGCTATCGAGTTGTCAAGCGTGTTGCACCACAAGCGACACTTCTTTGCCGCTGAGGCTTTAAACGCCGAGGTAGCGGCTAACGAATTTCTCGAGTTGGCCGTCGACGAGTCGGAGCACGCCGAGCGAATCGCCGCACGAATTCTGCAACTTGGAGGCGAGCCGGACTTCAACCTTGACGGATTGACGGGCCAGGGTCAGTCGCAGTTCGATTCGTCGGTTGACCTCGAATCCATGATCCGAGAGGATCTGGCGGCTGAGCGCGCGGCCGTCGCCGTCTATAGGGAGATAGTCAATTGGGTTGGTGACGATGACCCGATTTCGCGGCGAATGTTGCAAGAGATTGTAAGTGCGGAAGAAGAGCACGCAGAGGACATTCTCGACCTTTTCTCCGGCGCGTTCACCTAGCTCGACTTCGCCCGCCCCCCTCGGATGATGTTTTCATTCCCTTGCGGCATCGAACCGGGGGGCGGGACTCAATTTGGCGGTGGCTGACCACGCCCAGATGCGAAGTGTGCGAGGGAATTCGCAGTCAGGACAGCCCAGACTGCCTGGGCCAAGTGGCCGCCATCTCCTTTAGCTGTCGACTGATCTCCGCCCATGAGGGAAAGCAGCAGTCGATCAGTGATTGGCGAAAGGGCTCGGCGAACTGGTTGAAGTCCATTTGCGACACCGCCCCTGTAATCGCCGAGAGAAAACTAACGCCTAGGACGAGCAGGACGATTTCGCGAAGCATGTACTCGAAGTGCTTTCGCTCTTCGTCACTGATGCCAACAATTCTCGGCGCGACACTTTCGATGACTTGCAACTGAGCGCCTACCGCGCTGCGCAGCTTGGCGTTATGCGCGGACGCCATCATCATCTCAAGAATGAAATTCCTTCGAAGGGCGTTTTGCTCACTGGCCGCGGCGTAGAGCAACTGGGCCAGCATTCCTTCATTCAAAATGGCGGCCGCGCTCGCGAGTGAGATCCACGGAGCTTGCATGAGACCTCGGGTGGCGTCAATGACGAGATCCTCCTTGGACGGGTAGATCTTGTAGATTGCCCCGGGCGAGCAGTTCGCGCGCCGGGAAATTCGAGAGATCGTGGCTCTGGTGTACCCGCTTCGCCCGACCGCGCTGAAGGTGTAGTAGGCGAGTTGAGAACGCAGATCGTTGTTGGGCGCGGGAATGAGTCGGTCGTTTGGCTCCGACAGTGGTACGGACAGTACGTCTTCAGGATCAGTCTGGAGGGTGGCAACCAAGACGGGACCCAGGAACTTGACCCGGTCCGTGTTGAGTCCGAACTCAGAGTTACTGAAGATCTTGGCGGAGATCAACGAAAAGAGCGCCAAGGTCCGCGCTCGCACGGCGCCGGAGTCGTCGTTTGGTGCCTCGAGATAGTTGTGGACAAATGTCTCGACTTCTTCAAAAAGTACGTCGAACCGACGGGACAAGAACAACACTTGGATAGCCGCGACATCGGTCGGCTCGGCGTTGCGCACGAAATCGAGCAGTGAGTCGACGGAGGCTTCGCTTGGATTGCGCGCAGCGTATCTCGCGGCTTCGAATATCGCGATGGCGCGGTGACTGAGCACTTCATTCCAGAGATCCACCAGTAGTTCTTCGACGTCTTCGAAGCGCGCGTACAGAGCGCCGTGGGTCAGGCCCGCGACTTTCCCGACATCACGAAAAGAAATGGCATCGATGCCAACGCTCAATATCAACTCGACGCTGGCCTCTCGAATCGCCGCATCGTTAGTTAGGGCTCTGGAGCTTCGACGTCTGGACACTTTTTGGCGTCCTTTCTTCTAGTCAATCGCAAAGAGCGATCCATCTCGCAGTATGGTTCGCATCGAACAATGGGTGAGTGTTTTCCTCCTCTTCAGAACTGCTCGGTCATTAGCACTCGGATGATGCGAGCGCCAAGATACCAGATGAAGTGGCGTTAATCCAGGCTCGCTCGTAAGATCTTTCTAAGCGGCGGGGTGATCGATAAGCCTGCGTCTCAAGAGTCGATAGCAACCACAGTGACTCAACTGAGCCCCGAAAATGACAACCGAGTGAGTGCCGTGCACACTTCATGAGCGTGAGTAATCGTCGTGATGCTCGGCGAGTCACGGCGTATCTCGACGACAACGTCACTGCATCTGTGGAAGTTTCGAGCCTTAGCGACCGAGTCGCCGGTACCACAACCGCCACGGGGTGGTGTGGCGTTGCCATGCGACGGGTCCAGTTGAGTAGGGCGGCCCGACGTGGCGGCGCTGCGACGCCGAGGTCTCATCGACTTCGTAGGTCGCTAAGAACTTTGGTGCGCCGAGGTACGGGGCCTTGATCTCGTCGACCAGCTCGAAACGCACGGCGCGCAGCGCGTGGCGGCGCTCGGCGACCTCCACGAGATGAACGTTGGTATAGAAGTCGTTGAACACCCCAAGCTCCTTGGCGCTGAGGTCAGCCGGGGGATTGACCCCGAGCAGATAGATCGCAAAGGGCCGCTGCGAGGCCGGTGCGGTCTCGGCAATCTGACGATATATAAGGGACCAGACCTGTCGAAGCCCTGGATACTCATCAGTGGTCGACTCTCCTTTGTTTGGGCTGCCCGGACTTGAGGTGAGAAACTCTGGCGGACGAAATCCGCGAGCGGCGACCGCAATAAGTTGGTAGCGGGAGTCGGCGGTGGGAAATGGCGATGCAGAGGCCTCAAACGTCTCGGCCGCGCCCGAAACTGCGTGCGCGCCGGTGCGAAGATCCCATCCCCTCCACGACACGAGGTCCGATCTACGCGTAGGCATGTTCGTAGACTACGGTCGCGTCTCTCGTGTCGCCAGGGCTGACTGACCAGTCTCGCCACGAGTACGTACGGTAGGCCGAAGTGATCAAGGAGATGACGTGGCCCGAAAGCTGGTGGCGTATGAGTTGATGTCCCTCGACGGCGTCGCCGAGGATCCCGATCGGTTCATCACCGAGTGGGACAACGCGATGGACGAGAATCTCGCACGCGTCATCACGTCTCAGGACACGGTCATTCTCGGTCGGCGAACCTACGACGAGTGGGCGAACTTTTGGCCAACGAGTGATATCGAACCCTTTGCCGCGTTTATTAATGGGGTCGAGAAGTACGTCGTGACCTCCACCGCGCTAGAGAGCCAGTGGGCGAACGCTGTCGCCATCGAGCAGCGACCACTTGAGTTCATCGGTGCTCTCAAGCAACGAGCTGGTGGCGACATTGGACTCCACGGGAGTATCGCTCTGACCGGCGCGCTACTCAAGGCCGGACTGGTCGATGAGATCCGGCTGGTCCTCGCCCCAGCGTTGTGTGGTAGTGGACGTCGACTTTTCGACACGGGCGTGGACACCCGCTTGACGCTCGCGAGGAGCGTTGTCTCCCCGAGCGGATATCTGCTGCTCGACTACGACGTGAGCAACGAGACGACCGTCTGAGAACGGGACGCAGCGTGGACTCTCGTTTTCAGGCCGCGGCACGACCTTGTGAGAGACCAGCTAGTTGAGCCTCACGTAGAGAGTGCTGCGCGTGACCGTGGGGTCGGCAACGTAAGCCCCCGTCACGCCGTCAACAAACTCGATGAAGCTCATGTCAGCTTCCAGCTTGTGTTGGGCGGCCTCGAAGGCCTCGATGCCGTCATATCCGGCCAGCCACGTGACGGCGCCGTACGGTCCGGTCTGGGCGGCGAGGAAGGCGGTGGAAACTCCGGTGGTCTGCTCGGCCTTCTGGGCGATCTCCACCCCGCTCATCATTCCTCGCGCAAAGTTTCCCGGAGCGCACACGGCGCTGACGGTCGACGCATACTTCGCGTCACTGACCGGAGCAGAACCTTCGTAGACCACCTGGGACAAAGTGTCGTCGATGGCGCCTTGAATGTACTGTTGTCCTTCGCCGACGAGGGCGAGGTAGGTGGCGTCACTCATCAGACCCCCCAGACTCTTTTCCAACGTGGCGAGGTCGGACCACATCGAGGTCCAGGTAATAGTGCCGAAACCGGGCGAAAATGCGTTAGCCCATACTCCGACCTCAGCGTTGAGTGCGGCAGCGGCCGCAGCGCCGATGTCGACACTCCACTTGGGTGCGTCCTGTCCCCGAATAAGGGTTTGGCGTGCGAATAAGTACATAGTTCCCCCTCTTGTGGCGTCGACGTCGTGACGGCGCACAAGGCGAAACATATATCAAAAGTATTGGTTGCGCTCGGGGAAGGGACGCGCCACGCGACGACCCAGTGGCAAGAGCGTGAAGCTACGGGTGGCTAGAGGATTCCCGAGACCTCGTGAACCTCACCGCAGGGCACACCGAGGGCGTTGTGGTGAGCGCGCACCGCTTCGGCGTCGGGGGCCTCCAGCAGGCAGTAGACCTTGCCGTCGGCGTTGTGAAAGAGCTCAACTTGTCGAACGCCGAACTGGTCGGACTTGTGCTCCTTGGCCTCCTTTGTGATCTGCGCAACGGCGTCGTCAGGCAACTTCAAGTCGTCGTGGTAGTCCATGAACTGGGGCATCGGTAACTCCTCCTTGGTCCCTGCAACTAAATGCGAGATGGCAAATGGCTTGTCCCACGTGAACCTACATCATCGCGATAGAGCGTCGCTTCGGCGAGCGCTTAACGCTCGTCCAGGCAGCGCTACCCCTGGTTGCTAGGGGCTGCCACCCATCGCGCTCACGAGGACGTCTCTGGTAATACCACTCTGCATAGCCCAATCCTGGAGAGACTCGATATCAATCGAGTCGGGCAACTCGGTTGTCGCGCGATCGGCGGCTTCGCGAAACCCAGCCCTCTGAAGTCGGTGGATCACTTCTTCTCTGGTGTACTGCACGACGATCCTCCCTTCGCGCAATGCATCGATCCTAGAGACGCACCAATCCGGTTGGCGCGCTGGCGCATCGGCGTTACGGTAGTCGAAATGCGAGCCCAGCCCCAGTTCCTGTCTCGACGGCGTGGATCAGTGAGAGTTCTGATCATCTGCTCGGTCACTGCGCTTACGTGTATAGGAGTTGGGTGGGCGGGTGCCATCGGCAATCCGCCCATGGCACACCCCGAGGCGCGCGGCGCCAGTGACGACTCCTCTGCAACTTCCACATCAACGCCGACGACGACCTCCGTGCCGACGACCGCCGCGTCGACGACCACCACGACCTTGGTGCCAACCGTCCCCGCAGACGAGCGCAAGCTCGTTCAGATTGGCCAGTACTACTCGGACAGCATTACGCCCAAGTCAGTTGACGCTTCGGGCACGGGCCTCGTGTTCGCTCAGAATATGGTCTATCGACGTACCGTGTCGGTCTTTAATGCGCGGTCGGGCTCCTTGGTCAAGACGATTGCGGCCACGGTCGACCTAGCGCACTTTGGCCTACCGGGGGGAGTTGTCCAAGGGGCACCTGTTGAAGGTGCCTTTTCGCCAGGCGCCAAGTACTTCTATATCTCCAACTACTCGATGTACGGCTCCGGACAGGGTCCCGAGGGCGAAGATACGTGCACCCCCAGTAGCGCGCTGGCAGCGGGCGACACCCCGGACTACGTCTTTCGTATTGACACCGCGACCTTGAGCATCGATCAGGTCATCAAAGTGGGACTAGTTCCAAAATTCGTGGCCGTGACGCCCAACGACCGCTACGTACTCGTAACGAACTGGTGCTCGTGGACGCTGTCGGTGATCAGCGTGGCGTTGCACAAGGTGGTCGCCACGCTGGCCCTGCCAGGCACGCCGCGAGGGATCGCCATTGATCCCCGGTCCCGATTCGCCTACGTCGCGATTATGGGCGGCGACGTCTTGGTCCGGGTAAGTCTCGCCGAGCTCAAAGAGGTCGGGCAGATCTACGTGGGCTCGAATCCCCGCACGGTGGTGCTGAGCCCCAACGGCGAGTTTGCTTACGTCTCACTCAACATTCCCGGCGACGTCGTCAAAGTAAACCTGCGAACTCAACGCGTCATCGCGGTCCAACACACGGGGGTACTGTGCCGTTCGCTCGTTATCTCGAGCGACGGGACAGCGCTGTACGTCGTTAATTACGGCAGTGCCACCGTGACGGAACTGCGGGCATCGGACCTGGCCATTGTCCAAACGGTGTCCGTGCCGTCCCAGCCCATCGGTATCACCTACGACCCGCTGACCCACGACGTCTGGGTGTCGAGTTACTCGGGCTACATCACTCGATTTGCTACCCGTCCCATCGACTAGCGACGCCGGTTGCTCCGCCGCAGGCAATCGACCGGGTAATGTCGGCCCGAGTCGAAGTCGCGCTTCGGCGCGTTCGGAGAAGAGATGCGAGTATCGGGAGTTGTGGCAAACCTTGGGGTTGCGGACATCGACGTTGCTCGTTCGTTCTACACCGACTACCTGGGGCTCAGCGTTGAGACGTTCAATATGGGGTGGGTCGCACATTTCCAGACGCCCGACGGCAGCGCCCATGTTCAACTCGTCACGAGGGATGCCGCGGCTCCCGAAGATTCGGCGATCTCAGTTCACGTCGGCGCGGGGGTGGAGGACGCCTACGCGGAAGCCCAGCGCCACGGGTACGAGATCGTCTATCCGCTGACGAAGGAGGCCTGGGGTTTACGGCGGTTCTTCGTTCGTGCCCCCGATGGGACGATTGTCAACGTCACGAGCCACCCCGAGTAGCCCGAACTCGGTTGGCCTCGCGCTTCGAAGACTACGTCTACGGGTACGTGTCAAATGTTGTTCGAGCATCGTCGAGTGGGGTATTAGCACGAGGACTGGTGGTGGGGTGGCCGTAACAGCTCTATGCCGTAGTTCGCCGACTAGTTTGTCGTCTTCCAGATTGCCATGCGGACCTGCGTTTCTGCGCCCAGGAGAGCGGCATCGTCGCGACCCTGAAGGACACTATTCCGAGGGGCGCAAGGACTCCCGTCAGAACCAATATGG
>DATJUR010000048.1:0-7335 GCA_035502215.1 Acidimicrobiales bacterium
GCGAGTTCCGCGGCGAGGAGTCGTTCGTGGGCGGGTCGAAGGTTTGCGGGGTTGCCGTCCCACCAGCCGCCGTACAGGCGCCAGATGTTGCGAACGATGAACTCGGGCTCGTCGTAGTAGGGCTGGAGGTACGGGCGCCCCGCAAGGTGAGCGGGTACTCGAACGGTGGTGAGCACGTCGGCGAGCCGCGCTCCTTCGTTCATGAGGGCAAGGGTCTGGTCAACCAGGCTTTCTAAGTACTCGGCCGTCTCGGTGAGTGCCTGACGAATCCGATCGCGCCCGAAAATGGGTAGGCCGTGGCCCGGTAGCAGGAACTCTGCTTCGAGTTCGCTCATTCGCCGCAGGGCGTGGGCCCACTCCAGGGGGTAGCGCTGAACCTTCTGAGGGTTGCCCGCATTGGGGCTATTCCAGATGAACAGGTCACCCGAGCACAGGACCTTCTCGTCGGGCATCCACGTGACCGTGGCGTCGTCCGTCTCGCCTCTTTCATGGCGCAGGTGAAACCGAGACGAGCCCACCACGAGATCCATCTCGCGTTCATAGGTCTCGTCGGGGTAGCGGTAGTCGCGGGGCCAACGCAGGTTGGGCGCGCCAAACTGGCGCTGGTTGACGATCTCGTTGTAGCCCGCGGTCAGGAGGTAGCGATCGAACCGCTGCGGCAGGTGGGCGTGGGCCAACACCCGAGGGGCCGACCACCCCTTCTCGATGGCCTCGTCTTCGAACGCTCCCACGCCAAAGACGTGATCGATGTGACCGTGAGAAAAGATCGCACTGTTCAAGGGCAGCGGACTCCACGTGCGTATCTCTTCGTGCACTCGTTGCGCCGTGAGCGGCGAGCCGGTGTCCACCATGACCAGACCATCGTCGGTGGCCACCGCCGTGCAGTTGGCGAAGTTGGGCAGGAAAACTACCGAGGGGGTGATCTCGGCGACGTGGGCTACCGCTCCTAAGAGGGGATTCGTGTGTTGTCCCAGGTCCTCGCCGGCCCAGAGGCGCTCGGACAGCTCGATGATGTCCACGCGGGACTACTTGTCGGTGTCCGGGGCCTTTGTTTCCGTCGAGTCCGACGCCGTGGTCTCGTGGGGACCCTTGGCGTCCTTGAGACCCTTTTCGAACTCGGACTTGGCGCTGCCGAGGTTGCGGGCCAACTTGGGAATGGCAGCACCGCCAAAGAGCAACACGGCCACCACGATGATCACCACCACGAGGTCCGGCCCAAATACGTCTCCAAATACCACGGACATCTCCTTTGACGCGCTAATTCCACAGTAGTGCGCTTTCGCGGGGCACCGCCGGCGCAGGGCTTCATCAGGTTCGGCAAGAATTACTAGATGAAAAAGGCTCCCCGAGAGACCTATCGTGATGCACTCAGTGTGGCCCTGACGGTTGGCGCGTACGGCGTGGCCTTCGGTGCGGCGGGCATCGCGGCCGGGTTTTCCCTCCTCCAGACGTGCCTGTTTTCCCTCCTGACCTTCACCGGGGCGAGTCAGTTCGCCGCGGTGGGAGTCATGGCGGCGGGAGGCGGGGTGGCGAGTGCGGTAGCGACCGCCACGTTGGTGTCGACTCGCAACACTCTCTACGGGCTCCAGATGTCTCCGGTACTCAAGGCAACGGGCCTCAGGCGCATCGCGGCCGCCCAGGTCACCATCGACGAGTCCACCAATGTCGCGCTCACCCAGAGACCTCGTGGAGTTCACGCCATGCGTGCGGGTTTCTGGTGGACCGGAGTGGGTGCCTTCGTCTTTTGGAACGTCTTTACGCTGGTGGGGGCTCTGGGCGCCCAGGCACTCGGCAACCCCGCCTCGTGGGGACTCGACGCCGCGGTGCCGGCCGCGTTTCTCGGTCTGTTGTGGCCACGCCTGACGACGCCGTTTCTTCGCGTCGTGGCCCTCACCTCGATGGCCTTCGCCCTCGTGGTGACCCCCTGGCTCCCCGCGGGTATTCCGATCATCGCGAGTGCTCTGGTCGCCCTCGCCTTCGGGTGGGCCGAGCGATGAGCGCTTCGGCCTCCTGGACGGTGCTCGGTGCCACGAGCGCCCTGTGCTTCTTTATCAAGTTGCTCGGTTACGTCATCCCCGAGGGCTGGCTCGCTCACCCCCGCCTGCAGCGCATCAACGCGCTCGTACCGATCGCTCTGCTGAGCGCCTTGGTGATGGCCGAGGGCCTGGTTACCAAGACCCACGTTGTGATCGACCATCGACTCGCGGGCATTGGGGTGGCCGCCGGTCTGCTGGTGGCTCGTGCGCCTTTCCCGATCGTGGTGGTGGGCGCGGCGCTCACCTCCGCGCTGGTCTACCACTTGCATTAGTCGAGCTAGTGGCCCCGCCAGTTGGGTGAGCGCTTCTCGGCGAAGGCGATGGCGCCTTCTAAGGCGTCAGAACTTCGACCAATGGCCCCAAAGACCTCCCCGTTAAGGGCCCAGGCCTCGTCCTCGGTCATCTCCAGGGAGCGTCGCATGACGTCTTTGGACGCGCGCACGGCCAGCGGGGCGTTCGCCGCGATGCGCTGGGCGAGGTCGATCGCAGCGTCGAGAACCTGATCGCCGGGCACGACGCGGTTTACCAGGCCCAGCGCCAAGGCTCGATGCGCGTCGATCGCTTCGGCCGTCAAGGCCATCTCGTAGGCGATAGCCAGCGGGATGCGCTTGGCGAGCCTGATCAACCCGCCCCCGCCGGCGATCAAACCGCGAGCCGCTTCGGGGATGCCGAACTTCGCGTGCTCGGCCGCCACCACCATGTCGCAACTGAGCATGATCTCAAAGCCCCCCGCGAGGGCCGAACCGTTCGCCGCACAGATGAGGGGCTTGGAAAACTCTCGTTGGGTGATGCCGCCAAAGCCGTGGGGGGTGACGGGAAACTCTCCCGCCGCGAAGGCCTTGAGATCCATACCGGCGCTGAAGGCCTTATCGCCGGCCGCGGTAAGGACCACGACCCAGACGTCCTCGTTCGCCTCGGCCTCGTTGAGCGCGACATCGAGGGCCGTAGCGGTCGCCAGGTTGATGGCGTTGCGCGCGTCGGGGCGGTTGATGGTGAGAACTTCGAGCGCTCCGCGGCGTTCACGTAACACTTCATCAGCCATGGGACCCTCCTCGTTGGCGCTATCTCACCATGCGTCGCCCGAAACGCTACTGGACCGCACTCGAGAAGAGTCGTGCGAAACTGGCCGCGTGAGTGAGCGCGCTCGAATGTTCGTGACCCTGGAGGGCTACGCCGTCGAAGGGGGCTTTGACGGCCCCGGTCTGCCGGCCACCTGCTACGCGCCGACCATCGCGCTCAAGCGCCTCAGCGGCCCTGGCGCGGCTGACGACCTGTGGGGTCAGTACGAAACGGTGCTCGACTTTGTGCCCGAGCTGGGTTTTGACGGAGTGCGACTCACGCTCGAGTGGGCGCGCATCGAACCCCGAGCGGGCGAGGTCGACGAAACGGCCCTCGCCCGGTATCGCGACGTTGCCCGCCACGCGCGCTCGATTGGCCTTGGGGTGACCATTGCCCTGGTGGACGCCGTGTGGCCGGCCTGGCTCGGCCAAGAGGCGTGGCTGTTGCCGTGGGTCGTTCCCTACGCGACGGCTCACGCGCGCCGGGTGGTGGACTTTCTCAACGACGAGGTCACCGGCGTTCTCGTCTTCACCCAGCCCGAAGAGCTCGTCACTACTGGGTTCCTCAAGGCCAGCGCTCCGCCCTGGCGACGCAGCGCTCTGACGAGCGCGCGCTTCGCCCACGCGCAGATCGAACACATCACCGATCTGCTACGACACGACGACGTGGTCGGGCCCCGTCTCGTGGGTTCGAGTGCCGTCGCGACTCTCGACGTGGAGCCCGAGGGCCTGATCAAGGTGCGAGAATCCATGGACGTCTCGGAGATCTACGTGCGCTCCTTGCTGCGAGGGTGGGGACCCACGGCCATGAGTTCTGGACTGCTCGTCCACCACGCGGGTCAGTGGCGCATGAACGCGCCCGAGGAGTTACTGCGGGTCCTGCGTTAGCTCACCGGGGTGATCGCGGAGCCACTGGGCGTGGTCGTGGGCGTCGCGACGACGACGTCGCAGGTGCACGAGGATAACGAGGAGTATCACGAAGACCAGCAGGCCCGTGGCGGCCCATCCCGAGTACTTCTCGATGGAGTCCAGGGCGTGACCGGCGAAGTAGCCGAGCAGCGAGTACAGCACGCCCCAGAGCAGCGCGCCCGCGGCGTTGGCGGCGAGAAAGCGCCGGTAGTGCAGCTGACTCATGCCCGCGAGCCCAGGGATGATGGCGCGCAGGAACGCGGTGAAACGACCGACGAAGACGTACGTCACGCCCCGTCGCGACAGGGCGTCAAGGGCGCGGTCGATGGTTTCGCGCCGCGAGCGTAGAAGCGGTAGGTGGTAGAGCCGCGGGCCGTAGCGCTCGCCCACCGCGTAGCCCACCGAGTCGCCCGCGATCGCCGAGACGACCACGATGACACAGAGCAGCACGATGTTCACGTGTCCGCGCGCCGCGACCACGCCGGCCACGATGACCGCCGTCTCCCCAGGTAGCACGAAGCCGATGAACAGGGCCGCTTCGCCGAAGACCAACAGGGCCACGAGCCCGTAGACCAGGCCGCCAGGAAGGTCCTGGATCTGGGCGAGGAGAAACGAGACGATCGAGGCGTTCATCACGTCCATTGTTCTTGATAAAGGATTGCTAAGACTTCGGACCTGGTGATTTTCCTTTCGAGGACCTGTGGCACGATGGACACGTGTCGTCCAGTACCTCCGACTCGGAGTCCCGCGGGCCCGAGCGTCGGCTCCCCTTTCATGCTCCGGTTCGTGCGTGGGCCCTGAGCGAGTGGGCTCTGGTGCCTCTGCGACTATTTCTAGGGGCGACCTTCACCTACGCCGGCCTCCAGAAGCTGGCCAATCCGAACTTCTTTAAGAAGGCCAGTCCCATCTCGATCCAGTCCCAGCTCCTCGCCGCTACCCACACGAGCCCTATCTCGGGTCTCCTCGTTCACCTGCTCGGCATCGCCAAGCCGATCGGCATCGCCATCGCCCTGGGTGAGATCGCCGTCGGACTGGGGACCCTCTTTGGGCTGTGGACGCGCGTCGCCGCCATCGGCGGACTGTGTATCTCCTTCATGCTCTTTCTCACCGTGAGTTTTCACTCCTCGCCCTACTTCACCGGCTCAGACATCGTCTTCTTCTTTGCCTGGATGCCCTTTATTGTCGCGGGCGGAGGGGCCCGGCTGAGCGCGGACGCCTTGATCGCTAATCGAGTGGCCTCTAAGGCGCACCAGCCGTCGCCCGAACTGGTCGCCATCCCGTTTTCCACCGTCCAGGCGATCTGTGGAAACTACGAAGAGGCAAGGTGCAGCGCGCGGGGGGGACTGCCCTGTGATCAGGCCGTGTGTCCGGTCCTGCTGGGGGGTCGCGGCACGCTGGTCAATCGCGACCATTTAGACCTCATCGATCGTCGCGCGGTCGTCGTGGGCGCGGGGGTCGCCGCGGGTGCGGCGGCGGGCGTCTTGATCTTGGGGGGCGCGGCAGCCGATATCGGCAAGCTCATTAACAACGCGCCCAAACCCACCAAGCAAAAGGAACTCACACTGACCACCGCCCCGCCCACGACCACCACGACCACCCAGGGCTCGGGCAGCGGGGATGCGACGACGACCACCACGACGCCCGCCCCCGCGGGCAAGCTCCTGGGCGCGGCCTCCGAGGTGCCCGAGAACTCGGCCGCTCACTTCACCATCCCAGCCAACGGTGAACCCGGCATCGTGATTCACGACGACGCGGGCGACTTTGTCGCCTACAACGCGGTCTGTCCCCATATGGGCTGCACAGTGGGGTACTCGAGCAGCCAAAAGATCATGGTCTGTCCGTGCCACGGGTCAGAGTTCGAGGTGAGCAACGGCGATGTGATTGTGGGTCCCGCCCCCCACGGCCTTACGAAGTTGAAAGTCGTCGAAGGGACCAACGGTAACCTCTACCTGCAATGAGTGACGAACCTCGCAGGGTCCTTTTCGTCGAGGACGATCACGACCTCGCGAGCGCCGTGGCGGGCCTGTTGGTCGACGAGGGGTACGTCGTGGACCAGGCCTTCGATGGTGACACGGGCCTCGAAGCGGGCCTGCGCGGCGACTACGACGTCATCGTGCTCGACATCATGATGCCCAAGCGCAGCGGGTTTCGAGTCTGCCAGGAGTTGCGCGCGGCGGGCGTCCAGACCCCACTGTTGATGCTGACCGCCAAAGAGGGCGAGTGGGACGAAGTCGAGGGCCTCGACGTGGGGGCCGACGATTTCTTGCGCAAGCCCTTCGAGAAGTCCGTCTTGATGGCGCGCCTGCACGCTCTGCTGCGCCGTCAAGAGCGCGGACGCCCCCAACCACTCAGCGTGGGCGCGGTGACCCTCGATCCGGTGACTCGTCACGTCAGCGCCTACGGGCGCACGGTAACCCTGACGCCACGAGAGTTCTCGCTGTTGGAGTACTTGATGAGTCACGCCAATACGACCCTCTCCAAGACCGAGATCCTTTCGGTCGTGTGGGGAAGCGACTTCGACGGCGATCAGAACATTGTCGAGGTCTACGTTGGGTACTTGCGCAAGAAGATCGACTTGGCGGACGAGCCCTCGGTGATACGCACCGTGCGCGGATTCGGGTACAGCGCCCGCGACACCTAATGGCGCGTCGTCGCGAGCTCTCGATTCGCGCACGTCTGACTCTCATCTTCGTGCTGGCCATCGCAGTGATCCTGACCTTTACTGGTCTCGCCCTGGTGAACCTGGTACACCGCTCGTTGCTCAGTGAGGCCGCCAATCAGATCGACGCCGTGATGGAGCAGACTCAGATGGGGTTTGCCGACGCGCCCAAGGCCGTGACCCACGAGCAGACGCTCGCCATGCAGGGCGACGTCGTGGTCCAGGTCACGAACGCCGACGGGACCAAGGTGTGGGCGGCCAGCTCAGCGATCGCCAGTGCGCCGGTTCTGGCCCGGGCCGTGGAGGACTTCGGATCGGGCACCGGACTTGGCGTGAAGTATCGACGAAACCCCGCAACCCAGGCCACGATCTCGGAGTTGAGCTCCGGTGAAGTCTCTACCATCACCACCAAGCGCGGCGCCGGTCTCATCTTTGGATTCGTGTACGGCGGCCCGATCCAGCACAGTGTCAAGGTCCTCTTGGCCAGCCTGCTGGTGTCGTTCCCGCTGTTGCTGTTGATGTCGGGGGGACTCATCTGGCTGGGCATCGGTCTCGCGCTGGCGCCGGTGGAAGCGATTCGCCGCCGCGTGGACGCCATCGCCGCCGAAGACCTGACCCAGCGCGTACCCGTCACGGGCGGCGATGACGAGATCGCGCGCATGGCTCGCACGGT
>DATJUR010000049.1:0-4477 GCA_035502215.1 Acidimicrobiales bacterium
ACTCGTTGTGAGCAACAAGGTCGTCATCGAACTCACCATCGAGGCGCTCAAGCAGGACTAGGTTCATCCGCACTCACGCACCGACGCCGGGGGCCTCGTGCCCCCGGCGTCGTCGTTAGTACGATGGGCGGATGTCGAAAGTGAAGTCGAGTATCGGTGTGTTGGGGGCGCTGGCGACCATCATCTCGGTATGGTGGTTTGCCTTTCGCCCTCGTGGTAACCAGAGCGACTCCGAGGAGTAACGAGCCCGCGCAGCCCGGTTGAGGTGCCGTTTTTGCTGGCAGACTGGGGCCATGGCCTTTGTTGCAACCAACCCCGCTAGCGAAGAGATCATCGCTGAGTATCCGGTCCTTGAGCCGGCTGGCATCGAGCGCGCTCTCGACGGTGCCCACAGCGCCTACCTCAAGTGGCGCGGGGCGAGCTTTGCCGAGCGCGCCACGTACATGACCCGCGCCGCGGAGCTGCTCGAGGGCGAGATTCCGGTAGTGGCCGAGCTTATGACGAGTGAAATGGGTAAGACCTTCGCCGCGGCCAAGGGCGAGGCGATGAAGTGCGCGGCCACCATGCGCTACTTCGCCGAGCACGCCGAGGCCATGCTCGAGGGTCAGGTTCTTCCCACCAAGGGCTCGCGCAGCGGCCTGCGATATGAGCCCACCGGCGTGATCTTTGCCGTGATGCCCTGGAACTTTCCGTTGTGGCAGGTCGTGCGCATGGCCGTGCCCACCATCATGGCGGGCAACGTCGTGGTCTTTAAGCACGCGCCCAACGTGCCCGGGTGCGCGCGCTACATCGAGGATCTCTTTGTTCGCGCGGGGTTTCCCGGGGGCGTACTCACCTCAGTGTTCGTGGAGATCGACCAGGTGCCCTCGATCATCGCCGACAACCGAGTCGTAGGCGTAACGCTGACCGGTTCGGATCGCGCGGGTCGATCGATCGCCGCCGAAGCGGGTAAGAACCTCAAGAAGTGCGTTCTCGAACTCGGCGGATCGGACCCCTTCGTCGTGGCGGCGTCGGCCGATATGGATCTCACGGTCTCAATGGCGGTGGCCGCGCGCATCCAGAACAATGGCCAGGCTTGCATCGCCGCGAAGCGCTTCATCGTCGTGCGCGAGAGGGCCGGTGAGTTCCTCGATCGCTACGCCCAGGCGATGGGCGCCGTGCGCCTGGGCGATCCGATGGACCCCGCGACCGAACTCGGACCGCTGGTCTCGGGCGCACAGCGAGAGCTACTGGCCGCTCAGGTCAGCTCGTCGATTGAGGCGGGCGCCCGGGTGCTGGTCGGCGGTGAGGCGCCCGCGGGCCGGGGCTTCTACTATCCCGCCACCGTCCTCACGGACGTGCCTGCCGGTGCGCGCGCGAGTTGCGAAGAGCTCTTCGGACCGGTCTCGGTCGTGATCCAAGCCCGCGACCTACCAGATGCGATTCGAATCGCCAACGACACGCCGTGGGGACTCGGTGGTTCCATCTGGGCTCAGGACGACCAGGAGATCGATCACGCCATCGCCGGACTCGAGGTCGGCACGGTGTTTGCGAACGCCATGGTGGCCTCGATGAACGAGCTGCCATTTGGCGGTACCAAGAGTTCTGGCTTCGGTCGAGAGCTCTCCGCGTTGGGTGCGCGCGAGTTCACCAACGTGAAGTCGTTCTTCGTCGCATGAGTCCCCAGTACTACTTCGATCACGCCGCGTCGGCCCCGCGACGCGACGCCGTGAGTGACGCGATGGCCCGCTGGCAGCACGGGGTCGTGGGCAATCCCTCGGGCAGCCATCGCGCGGCGCGCGAGGCCCGACGAGCGCTCGAAGACGCCCGCGACGAAGTCGCGAGTTACCTAGGGGCCAAACCAGGTGGCGTCGTCTTTACCGGCGGCGGCAGTGAGTCGTGCTATTTGGCGCTGGCCGGAGTGACTCATCACCACCGACGAAGTCACGAGCGTACCGAACTGATCGTCTCACAGGTCGAGCACCACGCCGTGCTCGACACAGCGATGGCGCTGGACGCGGACTACGAATCCGTGCACACTCACCTCCTAGACGTTGATCACGAGGGGGTAGTCGACCTTGGCGCGTTGCGGGCCCTGCTGAACGAGAACACGGCGATCGTGAGCGTGATGGCGGTGAACAACGAGACCGGCGTGCGCGAACCCCTCGACGGAGTCGCGTCGGTGGTGCACTCATTACCCGGGAGCGCGGTCACGCACACCGACGCCGTGGCGGCTGCGCCGTGGTTGGACCTCTCGGTGGTCACGGGCTCGATGGACATGGTCTCGATCTGCGCGCACAAGCTCGGTGGTCCAGTCAACAGCGGCGCGCTCGTCGTGCGCAGCGACGTGGTCTACGAGGGAGTCGTTCCCGGCGGCGGCCAGGAGCGCGGCCACCGCGGAGGTACCGTCGACGTGGCCGCGGCCGTGGGACTCGCCACGGCCCTGCGCGAAACGGCGCGCGAGCTCCAAGAGGCCAACGATCGAGTGTACGAATACCAGCAGAAGATCGGAGCCGCTTTGAGTTTCCTGCCTGGGTGTCGCGTTACAGCCGAGAACGCGGCACGCGTACCGGGCACCGTGCATGTCACCTTCGAGGGACTGGCGAGCGATGAGCTGCTCTTTCTCTTGGACCAGGAGGGCGTGTGCGCCGCTGCCGCCGCCAGCTGCTCGAGCGGAGCGTCGGTGAGCAGCCACGTGCTCGCCGCCATGGGTGTGGCACCCGAGCGTGCGCGGGGTTCAGTGCGTTTCTCGATGGGTGCAGAGACGACGGACGACGACGTGGACGCCCTGATCCGAATCGTCTCGTCGGTGGTGTACCAGCTTCACGGTGAGAAGTAGTTGTCTCCTTCGATGGGCCAAAGTGGCCCTGGTGGCCGCAAGGCGATGTCGGTGAGGCCTGGCAGACTGGGCCGATGAGGGTTCTCGTAGCCATGAGCGGGGGAGTGGACTCGTCGGTGTCGGCCGCCCTCTTGCTGGAGGCGGGTCACGAGGTGACCGGGGTCACTCTGAAACTCTGGGGGGGCGCCTCGGACTCTGGTTGTTGTTCGGTGGCCGACGTGGACGACGCGCGTCGAGTCGCCCAGGTCTTGGGCATTGATCACCACGTCTTTAACTACACCGAGGAGTTCGAGCGTCACGTGGTGGCACCCTTCGTCGAGGGTCATCTCAAGGGGCAGTCGCCCAACCCCTGTATCGAGTGCAACCGTCATATCAAATTCGACGTGCTCTTTGAGCGCGCGACGAGACTGGGCTTTGACGCGGTGGCGACGGGGCACCACGCCCAGGTGATTGATCGCGACGGGCGCCGGTACCTGGTGCGTGGGGCCGACGACCAAAAGGATCAGAGCTACGTTCTGGGCTACCTGGGCGAACGAGAACTCAATATGCTGCTTTTGCCCATTGGACACTTGAATAAGAGCGCGGTGCGCGCCCAGGCGCAGCGACTAGGACTGCGCACCTGGGACAAGCCCGACAGCCAGGACGTGTGCTTCATCGAGGCCTCCAAGGGCCGCGAGGTGTTTCTTCGCTCGCGCGCCGACTTGACGAGCGCGGTCATCGTCGACACGCTGACCGGCGAAACTCTGGGCGAGTCACCCGCGGCGGAACTCGTCACCGTCGGACAGCGCCGTGGTGTGTTACCGGGCCACGACGGCGAGAAGCGGTACGTGGCGCGCGTCGATCTGGCCGCCCGGCGCATTGAGGTTGGGCGCCTCGAGGACATTCTCGTAACCTCGCTCACCCTCGATGACACCTCCCTCAGTTTCACGGGCGACACATTGCTCGACGGCTCGTCGGTGCTCGTCCAGTGCAGTGCCCACGGTCGAGCGCAGCTCGCCACGCTTCGTCGCGGCGAGAGTTGGCGGTTGGAACTACATGCGCCTTCGCGCCCCGTCGCGCCGGGCCAGTCAGTGGTGATGTACCGAGTTGACGATCCGTCGGTGGTCCAGGGCGCGGCGATCGTCTCGCGTCCGTGAACGCAAAGTCTCGCGTCGCGCAGTTGCGCGAAGAGATCGCCCGCCATAACGAGGCCTACTTCGTTCATGACGAACCGACGCTGCCCGACGCTGACTACGACGCACTCGTTCGCGAACTGAGGGACCTCGAGGCCGCGCACCCCGAGTTGGCCGACGAAGACTCGGTGTCTCGTCGGGTGGGAGCACCCGTGTCCGCCGCGTTCTCGCCCGTTGCCCACGACGAGCCGATGCTTAGTCTGGACAATGTCTTTGGTGCCGACGAGCTCACCGCGTGGGGCGAACGAGTGGCTAAGTCGCTGGGCGCGGAGGCGAGCTCCATCGACTTCGCCGTCGAGCCCAAGATTGACGGGCTCGCGCTGTCCATTCTCTACGTAAACGGCCGCCTCGTGCGCGCGGCGACTCGCGGCGACGGGCGGGTGGGTGAGGACGTGACCCAAAACGTGCTCACCATCAAGGGCCTGCCCACGACGCTCAAGGGGGTGCGCCAGGGTCGGGTGGAGGTCCGCGGTGAAGTGTTTCTGGC
>DATJUR010000050.1:0-7378 GCA_035502215.1 Acidimicrobiales bacterium
GCCGAACACCACGCGCTACGCCGTGCGGGGCGTCGCCACCGAGGGAGACACCCAGGTGATCTTGGTCGATACCCCCGGCCTGCATCGACCGCGCACGACCTTGGGCGGACGCCTCAACCAGACCGCGCAGTCCGCCGCCGACGGGGTGGACGTGATCTGCGGTGTCTTCGACGCGAGCGCGTCGGTCGGGCCAGGGGACCGCCACGTGATCGAAACGATGTTGAAACAGGGTCGCGTCGAGGGCCCCCCCGAGCTGGTGGCGGTGGTGAACAAGATTGATCGAACCAGTCGCGACGCGGTCGCCGGCCAGCTGCTGGCGGTCTCGCGGGCGGTCGAGGAGCTCGGCGCGCAGATCGGTCTGTCGAAGGTGGCCGGGCGCGTGGAGTACTTCGCGGTGTCGGCCAAGAACGGCCAGGGCACCGACGACCTGCTGGCGTTCTTGGCGTCCCACATGCCCGACTCTCCCTTCTTGTTTCCCGAGGACGAGGTCTCCGACGTCACCGAGGCGGCCTGGATTGCCGAGTTGGTGCGCGAGCAACTGGTGCGCAAAACCACCCAGGAGTTGCCGCACTCGATTCACTGTCGAGTCTCGGAGTTCGAGTGGCCCCACGTCACCGTCGAGATCCTGGTGGAGCGCGAGTCCCAAAAAGGCATGGTCATCGGCAAGGGCGGCCAGCTCCTCAAGGACGTGGGAATCGCGGTGCGCCGACAGCTGCCCGAGGGCCTCTACCTCGAGTTGCGCGTACGGGTGGAGCCGGGCTGGCAAAAGCGCGAGGACATCTTGGACCGCTTCGGCTACTGATCCTCGCTGGCGTGTCGCGACAGTTCGCGCAGGAACGCCAAGACGGCCGCCCGGTCTCTCGTGCGCTTCATGGGCGGCAGCTTCTTAAAGATCTCCGCGCGGTAGTTGGCCGTGGCCAGTCGCGGGTCGAGCACCGCGACGACGCCTCGGTCGTCCTTGGTGCGAATGAGCCGTCCCACGCCCTGGGCGAGCAGCATCGTCGCGCGGGGCAGGTCGACCTCGAAGAAGGGTCGTGTGGCCCGTTCGCGGCGAGCCTCGGCCAGCGGGTCACCGGGCACGGTAAAGGGCAGTCGGTCGATGGTGACCAGGCTGAGAGAGTGGCCGGGAACGTCCACGCCCTGCCAGAAGCTCGTGACCGCAAAGAGGCTGGCGGCGTCGCTCTCGCGAAAGGCCTCGATCAACTTGGCGCGCGAGAGCGAGCCTTGGACCAGCACTTCGGTCGCGAGGCGTGCGCTCACCGCCTCGGCGACGCGGTTCATGACTGAGCGATTGGTAAAGAGCGCGAGGGTGCGTCCCCCCGCGGCGCTGATCAGGCCCACCAACTCTTCGATGATTGCGGCTTCGGCCGCGGGGTCGTTGCGATCGGGCAGCCCCGGGGGCACGTAGAGCAGGCCGTGCTCGGGGTAGTTAAAGGGACTCGCGACGCGCTCGACGACCACGCCGTCCAGGCCCAGGTTGGCCGCCAGCGTGTCGGGAATGGTGGCGCTCGTGAGCACCCCGGTCACCTGGGGCCAGAGATCGTGGCGCAGACGCGGACCGACGTCCACCAGCGAGATCGCCACTTCGACTTCGCGCTCGCTGCGCGTGAGGTAGAGGAGTTCAGAGTCCTTGACGTTGCCCACGCGGTCGAGGTCGTTGGCCAGGTGGACCGCCGGGCCGAGCGCGCGAACCTTGCGGAACTCCTCGTCGGCGCTGGTCGTGGGCAGCTCGCGGATGCGTTCGACCAACGTCGTGACGTACAGCGTGGCGAGGGCCAGTTCTCCTCGAGCGGCCTCGTCGAGCCCCTTGAGTTCGTTGCGCTCGTACTGGTCGAGGAGCAGCGCGGCGAAGCGATCCGCGCTGGACATCAGGTGCTCGGTCGCCTCGCGGGCGTTCTCACCCAGTAGGGAACGTGAGACCGTGGCGAGGCTCCGAAGACGCGCCGCGCTCAGGGTCGTGCCGAGCAAGGTGGCAAAGATATCGAGGATCTCGTGGGCCTCGTCAAAGACCACGAACTCGTGGGCCGGCAGCAGCATCGAACCCGACGCCAGGTGCGACGCGTAGAGGTGCGCGTTCACGATGACAATCGATGAGTCGCTCGCGCGGTCGCGTGCGAGTTCGGTGAAGCAGTTCTGTCCCTGGGGACACTTCGCGCGCGTGAGGCACTCCTGGGGGGTCACCGAGACGGCGCGACGCGCGCGAGCGTCGACTTCGAAGGGCAGTTCGTCGAGGTCGCCGCTGTCGGTATCGTTGGCCCAGCGCAGGATTCGGCGCATCTGATCAGCCACGCCGCGCGGCACGTCGCTGCCGTCTTCGAAGCTGAGTTGGGCGCCAGCGCCGAGGCTCTGGGCTCGGTTGCGGCACAGGTAGTTCTGTCGACCCTTTAAGACCGAAACCTTAACCCCGGGGGCGTGCGCCGCTACCTGGGGCGCGTCTTTGCTCGCCAGTTGGTCCTGGAGGTTCTTGGTGGCCGTGGCGACCACGACGCGTTCGCCCGAGAGCACCGCGGGCACGAGGTAGGCGAGTGACTTGCCCACGCCGGTGCCCGCTTCGATGATGTGGGATCGGCGCTGCGAAAAGGCCGAGGTGACCGCGCGCACCATCTCGCGCTGGCCCTGGCGACTTTCGCCGCCGCCGGGCAGGTCACTGGTGATGCGATCGAGCAACGCGAGAGCGGCCTGCGCGTCAATTGACGTGTCCCTCTCCGCGAGTTGTATACCCTCATCGTCGTCGCTATCGACGTACGGCGCGTCGTCGTCGGGGTCGAAACTCTTCACCATGCGACATTAGGGGTCGGCGAGGCCAGAAATAGGGGGACCAGGTAGTTTTGGGGGGTGCCCGATCCCCGTCCCAGCCCTCTTCCCGCGTCCCTAGAGCGCTCAGGCGTGCCCGGTCACGTGGCGATTGTCATGGACGGCAACGGTCGCTGGGCCCAGCGACGCGGCCTGGCTCGCACCGAAGGGCACGCGGCCGGCGAGGCGTCGCTACTTGACACGGTCTACGGAGCGCTCAGTTGTGGGGTGAAGGTTCTCACGGTCTTCGCCTTCTCCTCGGAGAACTGGCGGCGTCCGGTCGACGAGGTGCGCTTCCTCGTGAACTTCAATCGGGATCTGCTCGAGCGTCGTCAGGACGAACTGCACGAGGACGGCGTGCGCATCGTGTTTTCGGGTCGCCGGGACTGGCGAGTGCCCCGAGGGGTGCTCTCGCGCATGGACAAAGCCGCCGCGCTCACCCGTCACAACCGAGCGATGACCCTCAATATCGCCTTTAACTATGGGGGTCGCGCCGAGATCGTCGACGCGGTGCGAGCGCTCATCGACCAGGGTGTTCCCGCCAAGAAGATCGACGACAAGGCGATCAGCGCCCACATGTACCATCCCGAACTGCCCGATCCTGACCTGATCATCCGCACCTCGGGTGAGTACCGACTCTCGAACTTTCTGCTCTGGGAGATGGCCTACTCCGAGCTCGTCTTTAGCGACGTGCTGTGGCCCGACTTTCGTCGCGAGCACCTCTTTGAGGCCATCGAAGAGTTCCAGCGCCGCGAGCGGCGTTTCGGTGGTGTCGAGGAGTGAGGGTCACTCGCGCCACGCTCATCGTGGCCGGGCTGTTGTACGTGATGCTGTGGGTGATCGCCGTGAACGGCGCGAGTGAGCTGTACGTACCCCTCGTGGTTCCCGCGGTGCTGATCGTCATGATCATCCTGGGCGTCGCCCTGCAGCGCTTCACGGGAATCACCCCGCGTCGACCAAAGTTCGACGACCGACCCGACGAGAACGAGCCGTGAACGAGGTCCACGACGACGCCGTGGTGCTGCGCACCTACAAGTCGGGCGAGGCGGACCGCGTGGTGGTGTTGTGGACCCGTCACTTCGGCAAGGTTCGCGTCCTGGCCAAGGGTGCGCGCAAGGCGACCAGTCGTTTGGGCGCCACCCTCGAAACCCTCGCGTACGTGAGAGTCGATCTCGTCAAGGCGCGAGGTGAGTTCTACATCGTGCGACACGTGGCGCATCTCGAGCACCTCGCCACCTTGCGTTCCTCGTACGCGCGCATCTCGGCCGGGTACGCGGTCGTCGAGGCGATGGACGCGATTCCGTCGGATGGTGTGGCCGATGAAGCGATCTTTGAGCTTTTGGTTCGCGTGCTGAACACCCTGGACGACGAGAGCTACGACCCCACGTTGGTACCGGCCTCGTTCTTCTTTCGCCTCCTGAGCCTGGATGGCTCGGAGCCCGTGGTCGACGTGTGCGTGAACTGCGGACGCGAGGACGACTTGGTGGCCTTTGACGCGGGGGTGGGGGGGACGCTGTGTCGCAACTGTCGCCAGGGCGCCGCGCTCTCACCCGACGCCCTGGTTCTCATTCGCCGGATGCTCGGCGGTGACCTGGGAAACGTGTTGCGCGACGAGCCACCCGCCGGAGCGGGCGACGTGATGGCCCTCGCCCAGGGGTCGATCGAGAGTCACTTCGGTCGGCGACTACGCGCACCGGGTTCCTCGGCGCCTCTGGCCACGCCGCGCTCCCCCTAGGGTGGCTGGGCATGTCTGAGTTCGGGGTGTACGTCCACGTTCCCTTTTGCGCACACCGATGCGACTACTGCGCCTTTGCCACCTACGACGATCGCGACCACCTCATGTCTCGCTACGTGGCGGCGCTGCTCAGCGAGATTGAGTCGGCCAAGGACGCGGGGCTTGAGGTAGCCACCTCCGTGTTCTTTGGCGGCGGCACTCCCTCAAGGCTGGCGCCCGAGGACCTGCTGGCGATCCTTGACGCGATCCCGCATCGCCCGGAGGCCGAAGTCACCGTGGAGTGCAACCCCGAAGACGCCTCGCTCGAGCGCCTCGTGACGTATCGCGCGGGAGGGGTCACGCGCATGAGCTTTGGGGTCCAGTCCACCCAGCCGGCGGTCCTCGCCGACCTCGGGCGACGCAACGGCACGATGGCGCACCGCGAGGTGTCCACAGCGGTCACCGAGGCGGGCTTTGCCACGTGGAACATGGACTTGATTGTTGGATCGCGCGCCGAGACACTCGAGGACGTGCGACACACGTTGCGCGATCTCTTGGAACTGGAGAGTCCGCCCCCGCACTTGAGTTGCTACGCCCTCACCGCCGAACCCGCCACACCGCTTGGCAGAGACCCCGCTCGTTATCCCGACGAGGACGCCACCGCTGACGCGTACGACCTGGTGGGCGAGGTTCTCGCCGAGCACGGCTATCTCTGGGAAGAGATCTCGAACTGGGCCCGGCCCGGACACGAGTGCCGCCACAACCACGTGTACTGGGACCGGGGTAACTACCGGGGCTTCGGTTCGGCTGCCCACTCCCATCACTCGGGACGACGATTCTGGAACGTGCGCACCCCCGATCGCTACGTGGCCCTCATCGAGACGAACCGCTCGGCTGTGGGCGGAGAAGAGTTCGTTGACGAGTCGGCTCAGGCCTTCGAGCGCGACTCACTCGCGCTGCGTACCGCGCGCGGCGTACCGATCGAGGCGTTCGACTCACTCGAGGAGATCGCCCACTTGGTCCAAGTGAGTGACGGACGCGTGACCCTGACACCTCAGGCTCGTCTGGTCGCGAACCAGGTCATCGTCCGACTGAGAAGTGCGGGGTAGGCCTGTAACCTTGGTAGATGTCTGACACCGTCGATCTCGACCCGGATCTGCTGGAAAAGGTCACGAATCTGGCCAAACGGCGCGGGTTCATCTTTCCCTCGGCCGAGATCTACGGGGGCTTTCGCTCGACCTACGACTACGGCCCACTCGGGGTCAACATGCTGCGCAACGTGAAGAACGCCTGGTGGTACTCCATGGTTCAAACCCGGCGCGACATCGTGGGTATCGACGCCGCCATCCTCGGTCCGCCGGCCGTGTGGGCGGCCTCGGGACACCTCGAGACCTTTACCGACCCGCTGGTGGACTGTCTTACCTGCAAGGAGCGTTGGCGCGAGGACAAGATCGACGGGGTCTGTCCGAACTGCGGCTCGACGAAGTTCACCGAGCCTCGTGCCTTTAACTTGATGTTCAAGACCCAGGCCGGACCCGTCGAAGGCGAGGGGGCGACCGCGTACCTGCGACCCGAAACCGCCCAGGGCATCTTCACCAACTTCGCCAACGTGTTGGCCACCACCCGCAAGAAGCCGCCCTTCGGTATCGCCCAGGTCGGCAAGTCATTTCGCAACGAGATCACGCCCCAGAACTTCGTCTTTCGCACCCGAGAGTTCGAGCAGATGGAGATGGAGTATTTCGTCCCCCCCGACCAGGCGCCCGAGTGGCACCGCTACTGGATCGACACGCGATTCGCGTGGTACATCGACCTCGGCATACCCGAAACCATGCTGCGCAAGTACGAGCACGCGCTGGCCGACCTGTCGCACTACTCCAAGGGCACCACCGACGTGGAGTTCTTCTATCCCTGGGGCTGGGACGAGCTCGAAGGTATCGCGAATCGCGGTGACTACGACCTCACCCAACACACGAAGCACTCGGGCGTAGCGCTGGACTACTTCGATCCCTCGACCAACGAGCGTTACACGCCCTACGTGATCGAGCCGGCCGCCGGTGCCACGCGGGCGATGATGGCCTTCTTGTTGGCCGCCTACCACGAAGACGTTGTCGAGGGCGAGACTCGTACGGTGCTGCGCCTCGACTGGCGTCTCGCGCCCTATCAGGTGGCCGTGTTGCCACTGTCCAAAAAGGTCGAACTCGAGAGCGTCTCGGCCGAGGTCCTCGAGATACTCCAGCCACACTTCATGTGCGACTACGACGTAACCCAGTCCATCGGGCGCCGGTATCGCCGTCAGGACGAGATTGGCACTCCGCTGTGCGTGACGGTGGACTTCGAGACGCTCAACGACCGTGCGGTCACGGTGCGCGATCGTGACACGACCGAGCAGGTACGCGTTGCGCTCACCGATCTTGTGGAGTACATCCACTCCCAAACGCGCAACGTGGCGTGAGCGACGACGGTCGCGGCCAGAGGTTCGGCACGGTCGCCGAACAGTACGACCAGTACCGGCCAGATCCGCCCGATGAGGCGGTCTCGCTCACGGGCGATCTGACCGGACGAAACGTACTCGACGTCGGGGCGGGAACCGGTAAGTTGACGCGTTTTCTCCAGCGCCACGGGGCGCGAGTCAGCGTGATCGAACCCGATGAACAGATGCGCAAAGTTCTGGTGCGCCAGAGTCCGGAGGTGACAGTGTTGCGTGGATCCGCGGAGTCGGTGCCGGTCGAGGACGCGACCTTCGACGCGGTCTTTTCATCCTCCGCGTGGCACTGGTTTCGCCAGCCCGACGCCACCAACGAGTTCGCCCGGATCCTCGTCGACAACGGTGCGTTGCACGTCTGGTGGAACGGATTCAGCCGCGACGTGCCG
>DATJUR010000051.1:0-7883 GCA_035502215.1 Acidimicrobiales bacterium
CGATGAGGTACATCCAGAACGACTGGGTCACCAAGTGAGGCAGGATCAAGAGCACGAACAAGATGACGATGACGCCTGCCACCTTGAACGAACGCCTCGCGCCCAGGCGCCGGGGATAGTCCAAGGCGACCTCGACGCCGCGATGAATCGACCGCGCGCGCGCCAGATAGAGCGACACGAGCAGCCACACGATCACCGACAACGTGGCAAAGATGGCCCAGCGCTGAGCGGTGAAGAGACCGAAGTACGAGACTCGCTCCAAGAACGAGCCGTGGATGCCGGTAGTCGGCGGAGCCGAGTTGCTGCCCGCCGTTCCGGTCATGACGGCCAACAACGCCGCGATGGCCACGATTCCCCCCAGGCGCTTGAGCGACGCGGGGGCGAAGAGACTCACGCGGTCCTACCCGACTTCTCGCCCAGGATGCCCGTGGGTCGAAAGATCAGCACGAGCACCAAGATCAAAAAGGTGTAGATCTCGGTCCACTGGACGTTGCCCTCAAAGGCGAAGGGCACCGAGAAGCTCCCAAAGAGCCCGATGACCAGTCCCCCCAGCGCGGCTCCGCGCAGGTTTCCGATCCCTCCGAGCACGGCTGCGGTAAAGGCGTAGATGCCGATCTCGGTGCCGGCGTTCTGGACGATCCCGCTGTTGAGCGAGTAGAGGAACCCCGCCGCCCCGGCCAACACACCCCCCAGGATGAAGGTGATCGTGATGGTGCGGTCAATATTGACACCCATGAGCGACGAGGTCTCGGCGTCCTGGGACACCGCGCGAATGCCTCGGCCGAGACGAGTGGCCCGCACGATTCGATCGGCGATGAAGAGCATCACGACGCCAGCGACCACACTCACGACCGCGATCGTGCGAATCGGCGTGCCGAACATCGTGAACATCACCGTGCCGGGTTCGAACACCGCGCCGGGAAAGATGTTCACGCCGTACCCGAACTCCTTGCCGGCCAGCGTTTGGAGAAAGTACGAGGCTCCGATGGCGCTGATGAGAAAAGCCAGCTTGGGCGCATGTCGTTTTCGCAGCGGTTTATAGGCGATCTGTTGAACGCCGGTGGCCACCAACGCACTCACCACGCCGCCAATCGCCATGCCCGCGAGGATCAGTCCGACCGACTCCCAGCCCGTGCCCACGTGCTCGCCCAGTATCCCGCGCGTCAAAAACACACCGGCGAACCCGCCGCACATGAAGACCTCGCCGTGGGCGAAGTTGATCAGTCCGAGCACGCCGTACACGAGGGTGTAGCCCACGGCGATCATCGCGTAGACCGCGCCGTTTTGTAAGCCCACTTCGAGGTACGACCAGAACGATACGCGCAGTTGGTCGAAACCACTGAGCCAGAAGTGCTCGAATCCCATACTGGTCTGCTATCCCCCTGCGGCTACGAAAATGTCACTGGGGCCGGGGATTAACCCCGGCCCCAGTGACAACCTTCAACGAAGGCTCAACCTATCAGTTCTCGGTCTTGACCAACGTAATCACGCCGTTCTCGACTTCCGACACCTGAACCGAACCGGTGTCGTCCTTCAGGTTGCCGTTGGCCTGGAACGCAATCGGTCCGGTGACGCCCACGAAGCTGACCTTGTGCAGTTCCGAAACGACTGACTTACGGATCGAGGTCAAGCTGCCCGACAAGTTGGTCTTCTGCAGCGCCTTGATGATGGCGTTGATGCCGTCGTAGGACTGAGCGGCGTAGATCGCCGTCGACGCCTTGATCTTGGTCAGCTTGGTGTAGGCCTTGGCCAGGGCTCCGGTGAAGTAGCTCACCTTGCCCGCCGCGCTCTCAGAGAGGTACACACCATTCGCCGCCGAGTTGGGGTTGGTCTCGGTGATCAGGTTGGTGTCGTTCGAGCCGTCACCCGACATGATCGGGTGCGCACTCGCGTCGTAGCCGTCGTTGGCCAGAGCCGCCAACAGGAGCGCGAAGTCCGGGTCGTATCCTCCATAGAAGATTCCACCGGGGTTCGTCGAGACAATCTGAGTCGCGTCAGGTCCGTACTCGGTGGTCGTTCCGCTACCGCCGTTAGCGGTCGCCGGAATGGACTCTTTGGTCACGGTCGCACCCAGCGCCTGTGCGTCGGTGGCAACCACCGCCGCGAGTCCGGCACCGTAGAAGGACTCGTCGTTAATGACCAGAAGGTTCTTCACGCCCTTCACGTTCACCAGGTAGTCCGCGTCGGCCTTGCCTTGGACCGAGTCGTCGGCGACGTCACGGAAGAAGGAGCCGCCGGTCTTGGCCAGGGCCACGGCGGTCGCCGAGGGGCTGACTTCGGCCACGTGAGCTGCGTGGTAGTACTTGTAGGCGGCCTCGGACGCACCCGAGAACGCGGGTCCGATGATGGCCACGAGACCCTTGGTCGCCACGGCCTTTTGAGCTTCCGCGGGCGCAACGGTCGGACTGCCCTGGTCGTCGAACTTCTCCAGTTTGAGCGTAAAGGCATCCTTGCCACTGGCGTTGGCCGTGTTCACCGCGAGCTCGGCGCCCCCAAAGTCGTACGTGCCAAACTCAGCGTCGGAGCCCGAGAAGGGTCCCTCAACACCGATCACGAACGTCGGCTTTGACGCGGCTCCCGAAGACGACATGCTCGCCAATGGAACCCCCACCGCGAGCAGCGCTCCGGCGGAAGCCACCATCAACGACTTACTGAAACGAAGCTTCATCGCTACGTCCTTCCCTTTATTCAATTCATTCACTTCTTACCGCTTTCTAAGCAAGCACTAAAGAAACGGTAAAGAATCCCCGACCGATTTGGCCTGGCTGAAACGTAGCAGGACTGTTAACGCCGCGTGAGGTCACGGCAAATTAATTCCCTGTAAACGGCCGTTAGAAAAAACGAACAGGTGTTTGAGTCGAGCGAAGAGATGGTGTAGCCTACGAACACCTGTTCGTTATCGAAAGGAGCGCCATGGCCGAAGTGTTGACCCCGATGCGTCGACAGATTTTGGAGTTCATCATCACCTGTCAGCGCGAGCGCAGCTTCCCGCCGACCATTCGCGAGATCGGCGAACACGTCGGACTGTCGTCCTCGGCGACGGTGGCCAATCACATCACGGTGCTCAAGAACGCGGGCTACATCGAGAAAAACCCGCAGCAGCCTCGCACCTTGACCGTTCGACTCGACTCATCAAATCCCGCACCTGACCAGAACATTCGACACATCCCCTTTGTCGGTGACGTGGCCGCGGGCACCGGAGTGCTGGGTCTTGAGAACACCCACGAGTTGATGTCGATACCCGAGCAGTTCGCGGGACGTGGCGATACCTACGTTCTCCAAGTACGAGGCGACTCGATGATCGACGCGGGCATCTTGGCCGGTGACTTCATCGTGGTCGAGCGCCAACAGACCGCGCGATCCGGAGAGATCGTGGTGGCGGGAATCCCCGGTGACGAAGCGACCGTCAAGCGATTCTTCGCTCAGGGATCGCGCGTCATCCTCAAGCCGGAGAATGCGGCCATGGAACCCATGGAGTTCGACTCTCGCGAAGTCAGCATCTTTGGACGCGTCATCTCGGTGCTGCGTCGCTACTAGAGCCTCGTCACCCCAGCCACTCACGAAGGACGCGTTCGAAGTCCTCGACCTCGCGCCCCGTGATCATTTCGTCGCTGCGATGAGCGAGCAGGGGATCTCCCGCACCAAAGTTCGTCGCCGGAATGGAGAGTTCGTAGAACGTCGCGACGTCTGTCCAGCCGAGTTTGCCTCGAACGGGCCCGCCGGTGAGCTCAACGAGGGCGCTCAGGCGCTCATTGGTCAGTGAGGGCGGCGCGCTCGGCGCCCAGTCAATGACCGACAACGTGTCCGCATCCTCCAGCAGATCCCCCAGGTAGTCGCGAAGCCAGACGACCGCTTCGTCGCGCGAACGATCCGGAGCAACCCGGTGATTGATCGTCACGGTGGCTGCGTCGGGAACCACGTTGGGCGCCACTCCCCCCTCAACGAACACGACCTGGAGCTGATCGCAGTACTCGACTCCATCGAGCTCAACCCGACGTGGTTCGTAGTGCGCGACGCGGGTGATGACGTCGCCAGCTCGATGAATCGCGTTGCGACCAGTGAAGGGACGTGCGGTGTGGGCACGCTCGCCCACGATGTCGACTCTCACTCGCAGCGTGCCCTGGCACCCTGCTTCGACCACACCGGCGGTGGGCTCGCAGAGCACCGCGACGTCGCCGTCCAACAGCTCGGGGCGCCTTTGTCGTAGCTCACTCAACCCTGACTCGTCACGCGAGATCTCCTCGCGCGCGTAGAAGATCCATGTGACCTCGCTCGCTCTCGGGGTCTCCTCACGCGCCAGGGCGAGCATCACCGCGAGCGAGCCCTTCATGTCGCAGGCGCCGAGTCCCGTGAGCACGTCCCCCTCTCGCCTGGCCAGACTCGCGTCGCCGGGGACGGTGTCGAGGTGGCCCGCGACGATCACTCGCGTTGCGTGCTCGCCCACCGTGCGCGCCACGACGTTGTCGCCGATGCGATCAACCTCTAAGAAGCCGCTGGTGCGCAGGGCGGCCTCCACGTGGTCGGCCAGCGCCGACTCATGGTGACTCACCGAACTGATCGACACCAACTCATAGACGTCGTCGAGTCGACTCACATCGACACGCCGTGGTCGCGCAGGACGTCATTGAGCGCCACGCGGTTGTGACGCTCGCCTTCGGAGAGACGCCGGATCACCAAGACCGAGGGCAGGTAAAACTCGCCGCCGGGGTACTCTCGACGCCGGCTCGCCGAGACCGCCACGCAGTAGTCCGGCACGTAGCCCCTCGACAGTTCTTCTCCGGTCTCGGCGTCGAAGACCGGAATCGAGGGACTCAGCATGGTGCCGGTTCCCACCACCGATCCGCGCCCGACCCGAGCGCCCTCGACAATCATGCTGCGACTTCCGATAAACGCGTCGTCTTCGATCACGACGGGCACGGCGTTGGGCGGCTCGAGGACACCGCCAATCCCCACGCCGCCCGAGAGGTGAACGTTCGCACCGATGTGCGCGCAACTGCCCACGGTGGCCCAGGTGTCGACCATCGTGTTGGCGCCCACCCAGGCACCAATGTTCACGAAACTGGGCATCAACACCACCCCCGCACTGAGGTAGCTGCCGTAGCGCGCGATCGCCCCGGGTACGGCACGCACCCCGCGGCGCGCGTAGTCGGTCTTCAGGTCGAGCTTGTCCAGATACTCAAAGGGTCCCGCCTCACTGGCTTCGAGTCCGCGTAGTCGAAACAGGAGCAAGATCGCCTGCTTGGTCCACTCATTGACCACTACGGTCCCGTTCTCGGCGATGTCGCAGACGCGCAGCTGTCCGTCGTCGAGCTTGGTGATAACCAACTCGACGTCACGACGCGCCTCGATGTTCGCGGGCGTCATCTCGCCGATTTGCTCGTACCAGTGGCAAATGCGGGTCTCGAGATCGCTCACCTCACCAGCGTAGTTTGGGGCGTTACGACGCCCTTAGACGCGAGGCGGCCAGCTCGAGACGTTCCTCGGGTTGCACCACCGCGATACGCACGAAGTCGCGACCAGCGTCTCCATACAGTTCGCCGGGGCTCACCACGAGTCCCGAGCGCTGCGCCAGCATCGCGGCGAGCTCCCAACCATCCATGCCCTCCTTCGAGCACCACAGATAGAACGCCCCCTCAGGCGTGGGTGCCGCTACGTCCACGAAGTCGAGCGCGCGGGCCAGAACTTCTAGACGAGACCAGTACCGTTCGCGCTGACGCGCGACGTGCTCGTCGTCACCGTACGCCAGGGCGACCGCGGCCTGCACCGGGCCGGGAACCATGAGTCCCGCGTGCTGACGCACGCTGCGCAGATATCCCACGACCTCGGGGTCACCGGCGTAGAAGCCCGCCCGCACACCAGCCAGGTTGGATCGCTTGGAGACCGAGTGCACCGCGATCACCCCCGCAGCGCCGTACTCGAGGATCGTGCGCGGCGACGTGGCCCAGGTGTACTCGCAGTAGCACTCGTCGCTCGCCACGAGCACGTCGTTCTCCCGGCCCCACGTAGCGACGCGTTCCAGATCGTCGAGGCACCCACTGGGATTGGCCGGCGAGTTCGCCCACAGGACCAACGCACGACGCGCGTCATTCGCCTCGATCGACGACAGATCCAACTGACCCTTCACCAACGCCACGGGTACCGCCCGCAGCCCCGCGAGCGTCGCACTCATGGCGTAGGTCGGATAACTGATGGCGGGATACAGCACGGTGTCGCGCTCGGGTGAACGCAAGTGCAGGTATCCCGCGAGTGAGGCGACGAACTCTTTGGTGCCCACACAGGCCGCCACGTCGTTCGCGCCAATCTCGACCCCAAAGCGTCGCGCGAGCCAACCGGCCGCCGCCTCGCGGTAGGTCGCCGTCCCAGACGAGGGTGGGTACCCCCGCGCGCCCACTGCGCGGGCCAGCTCTTCGATCACGAAGTCCGGTGGTGGATCCATGGGCGTGCCGATGGAACAGTCGATGGCCCCGCCCTCGAAGGTTGAGGCCACCTCCTTGAGGCCGTCGAGTCGCTCGTAGGGGTACGCCGGGGGCGAAAAACTCACGCGGGAACCCGCCACTCGCGAAAGCGCGCGGCACCCACCGCATCTAAGACCACGTGAATCAACACCCCGTCGTCGTTGACCGTCGTGTCGAGCACGTCACCTTCGCGGTGCGCGGCCGCGAGCAGGTCGCCGCGATCGAGGGGAAGCTGCAAGGTGAGCACGCGGTCGCGCGAGCGCAGACGCTCGGCCACGTGATCGATCACCTCATCGAGGTTCTCCCCCGTGAGGGCCGACACCCAGACCCCGTCGTAGATCTTGGCGAGGTCCTTGGACCTCGAACCCGGCACTTCGGCCTTGTTAAAGACCAACAGCTCAGCCACGTGCTCGGCCCCGATCTCGATGAGCACATCACGAACCGCGGCGATCTGGGCTTCGGCTCGGTCGCTCGAGCCGTCCACCACGTGCACCAACAGGTCAGCCAACTGCACCGAGTTCAAGGTGCTCATGAAGGCTTCAACCAATTCGTGTGGCAAGTTCGAGATGAATCCGACGGTGTCGGTGAACAGAACGGTTTCGCCACCGGGCAGTTGGCGCTGGCGAGTTCGAGGGTCGAGGGTCACAAAGAGACGGTTCTCAACGTCCACGCCCGCGTGCGTGAGTGCATTGAGCAGCAAGGACTTGCCCGCGTTGGTGTAGCCCACCAGGGTGACCTCACGGTGTCGACCGCGCTCGCGACCTTGGCGTTGGACCTGGCGCGTGCGATCGATCTGCTTGAGTTCTCGGCGAATGTGGTGAATGCGCTGAACCAGGCGTCGGCGATCGACTTCGAGTTGGGTCTCACCGGGACCTCGCGTGCCAATGCCACCGGCCTGCTGAGAAAGTGATCCCCCCGCCCGACGCAAGCGAGGTAGCCGGTACTGCAACAGGGCGAGTTCGACCTGGGCTTTGCCCTCCGGGGTGCGAGCGTTCTGGGCGAAGATGTCCAAGATCACCGCCGTGCGGTCAATCGCCGTGCGTCCGAGGATCTTTTCTAGGTTGCGTTGCTGGGCCGGGCTGAGCGAGTCCTCAAAGACCACGGTGTCGGCGTCCAGGGCGAGACAGACGTCGCGCAACTCTTTGACCTTGCCCGAGCCGAGGTAGGTGGCGGGGTCCGGGGCGTCGCGGCGCTGGACCACGCGCGCCACCACGTCCGCACCCGCGGTGTCAACGAGCAGCGCCAACTCGTCGAGTTGGCGATCGAGGTCGTCTTCGCTCGTTCCGGGAAAGAGCACTCCCACCAGAACGATCTTCTCTCGGAAACTGCGGTCAATGAGAGTGTCAGGAATGTACGTCAAGCTTCGAGCCACTCCACGTCGGCTATGAACTGCACCGGACCGCTCAGGGTCGCGCGCTGCCCGTCCAG
>DATJUR010000052.1:0-3446 GCA_035502215.1 Acidimicrobiales bacterium
CATCGTTCGCTTCATTGAGTTCATGCCCCTCGACGCGCAAGGTCAGTGGGACAAGACCCAACTCGTCTCGGGTCATGAGATCTTCGAACAGGTCTCGGCGCACTGGCCGCTTAAGGCTGTGGAGCCGGGTGGGTCGGCTCCGGCCCAGCGATTCCGTTTTGTCGACGGACACGGTGAGATCGGCCTCATCTCATCGGTGACCGAGCCCTTTTGCGGTTCGTGTAACCGCCTGCGACTCACGTCAGACGGGGCGCTTCGCAACTGTCTGTTCTCCGACGACGAGCTGTCGGTGCGCGACCTGCTTCGCGGCGGTGCCGACGACACCCAGATCGCGGAGTTGTTGCGTCGGGCGGTGTGGGAGAAGTTCCCGGGCCACGCCATCAACGAGCCCGATTTCCTGCGGCCCGCGCGCTCGATGTCGATGATCGGCGGTTAGCCGGTGGCTCCCTCGACCAAGCGGGCCACGCCCGTGCGCGAGACCCCGGTCAAGTATCGCGCCTCGCAAGCGGCCGAACTCTTGGGCGTGAGCGCAGACACCATTCGACGCTGGGCGGATGCGGGGCGAATCAAGTCGTCGCTGGGCAGCGACGGCAAGCGTTACTTCGAGGGCGTGGACCTCGCCCAGGCAGCCATCGCCGAAAATCGCTCACCGTCACCCACCAGTCCGCGCGCCCAGTCGACGCGCAACCGCTTCGTGGGCATTGTGACTCGAGTGGTGAAGGACAAAGTCGTCGCCCAAGTAGAGATCCAGTCGGGCCCCCACCGCGTGGTGTCGGTAATCACGCGAGAGGCGGCTGACGAACTGGGCTTGGCCCCGGGCGTGGTGGTAGACGCCGTGATCAAGGCGACCAGCGTCAGCGTCGAGATTCCCGACGCTTTCTAGCTACTGGTAGTCGCTGGCCAGACCGAGACCGCATCAGGGCGAAACGATACGCGACAGCGCTCACCAGCCCTGACCTCGGGCACGCCTGAGGTGCGAGCTCGAATCTCTAAGCCCGGTGCGTACTCGACGAAGAGTTCATAGGCGAGTCCGGTGTCAGCAATCTCGATCACTCGGCCCTCGATACCGTCGGCCTGGACCGAGATCGTCCAGGCGACCACGTTCACGTACTCGGGACGCACGCTCCAGTGCACGGGCGTGCCGAGCGCAAGAGAGGTCGGCGATATCGCCACGCGCGCCTGGCCGACCGCGAGGGACGACGACGACAGGATCGTGGCCGCGTGGACGTTCTCGACTCCCACGAGGCGTGCGACTTCGGGCGACGCCGGTCGCGACAACACGGCTCGGCTCGTGCCGGCCTGTAGTACTTCGCCACGCGCGATCACCATCAGCTCATCGGAGAGAAATGCCGCCTCTTCGGGATCGTGGGTCACGAGCACGGTGGCCAGACCGGTCTCGCGTTGGACTCGTCGCAGTTCACGGCGAAGCTCGAGTCGCACGGGTGCATCGAGCGCCGAGAACGGCTCGTCGAGCAAGAGCACCTGCGGGGAGCGGCACAGGACCTGGGCCAGACCCACCCGCTGACGCTGGCCCCCCGAGAGCTCCGAGGGCATCCGGGTTTCGAGTCCCTCGAGGCGGAGGTGCTCGAGCCAGTAGGAGGCGAGCTCCGCAGTGGACTCTCGAGCGAACGTGAGGTGCTGCCACACGTTGAGATGCGGAAAGAGCGCGAAACCCTGAGCGACGTAGCCGACCCCGCGACGCTCGACCGCCACGTCACTCACCAGCCTGTTCCCATACCACACGGGTCCCGGGCTCGAACCATAAAGCCCGGCCACGCACCGCAACAGCGCGGTCTTGCCCGAGCCCGACGGGCCCAGCACCCCGAGGTGGTTGACGCGCGCATCGTGAGAGACGCGAAGGTGAAACTCGCCCAGTCGATGGTCAAGCTCAAATCGAACCGGCTGTTGCGACAGGGTCACGGGCGCTTGAGGGCGAGCGACGATCGCGGGTCGCGACGACGGCAGGCGAACCTTCACTCGGCTCACCACGACGACCACGACGGCGACGGCGAGAGCGAGGGCCGTGGGCGCCAAGGTCGTGGGCAGTCCCCGACCGCTGAACTGGTTATAGGTGTAAATCGGCAGCGACGCCGGGTTGTAGGCGAGGATGACGACTGCGCCGTACTCGCCAAAGGCGCGCAGCCAGGTGAGCAGCATGCCCGCGCGGATGCCGTGCCCCGCTCCCGGCACGGCCACGCGCAGGAATCTCGACAGATCCGAGTAGCCCAGGGTCCGTGCAACGTCCAGCATGCCCTGGTCGACAGCGCTGAACGCGGCGCGCGCGGCCACGATCAAAAAGGGTGCCGAGACAAAGGACATGGCCAGCACCACGCCGACCATCGAGTCGGTCAGGTGCTCACCGAAGTGTCGACCGAGGAAGGTGTACGGACCCACGACGTAGACGAGAACGATGCCGCTCATCAGGGGAGGCAACGCGAGGGGAATCTGGACGAGGACGCCCACCACGGCGGCGAACCGTCCCCTCGATCGCGCAAGCGCGTAGGCCAAGGGCAGCCCGAAGAGTGTCACGAGTGCAAGCGACATGGTCGCGCCGGCCACCGAGACCCACAGCGCGGGAAAGAGCCCCGGTGCGTGGAAGCCGCGTTGCGGCGACGTCACGAGTCGAACGACGAAGCCCGCGATCGGATAGCCCAAATAGAGAACAAGCAATCCGCCTAGCCACGTAAGAGGACTCTTGAGAGTCCTCCGGGTGGTCACGGCGCCGTGGTGGTGGTTGACGTCGTGGTCGTGGTAGAGCTCGCCGACGCCTGGAAGGTCAGCGCCGGCGAGATCGGCGTCACGCCGTTCGCCTTGAGGATCTTCTGACCCGCTGCGCTCAAGAGAAACTTGACGAAGGCCTTCGCAGCGGCGGCGTGCGGGGCGCGATTGAGGATCGCCACGGTGTACTGACCCGTCAAATGGGTGCCGACCAGCGGCACGGTCTTGAGGTGTGCGGCGGCGGCCTCCACGGCGTAGAAGAAGCCCGCGTCCAGCTGTCCCGCTTGCAGCTCACCCACCAGGGCCGTCTCTTCAAAGACGTTGGAGGTCGAGGACGCCAGCGGTGCGAGGTTGGGCTCGTCGTAGCTGAGTGCCACGCCCGTCAAGGCGTCAACGGCCAAGACACCCTTGGGGTCGGTCGCCGGGTCGGTTCGCCCCAGGAGAAACCCCGGGCGATCGACCACCTGATACCACGGCTTGGTCTCGAGGGCCTTGGCGAACTTCGACTTCGGGTTGTAGCCGAGCACGAGTGGTGACACCCCGAACTCCTTGTAGGTTGACACCCAGTCGCCGTTGGCGCTCCCCGCGAGGCTTGCGTTGACCGACGGAGAGGCACTGATGAACACGTCGCCCACCTGGGTGCCCCCCGCGATCTCCGTCGCGAGAGCGCTCGAACCTGCAGAAAAACCACTCACCGTGTAGCCCGTCGCGCGGTGGAACGCGGGGTC
>DATJUR010000053.1:0-20877 GCA_035502215.1 Acidimicrobiales bacterium
AGTGATTCCGGGTAGCGCCAAAGGAATGATCACGCGCCTCAGAATCTGGAATGTACTGGCGCGCTCCATGCGCGCTGCCTCTTCGAGGTCTTCGGGCACCGCGTCGATGAAATTCTTCATTAGGTAGACCTCAAAGGGCAGCGAGGTCACCGATAAGAACACGGCCGTGGGAAAGAGGCTCAGCCAACCGAAGCGCGCAAAGATCTCGTACACGGGAATCACCATGATGGCGAGCGGCACGCCGGAGGAAAAGAGAATGAATAACAACAGTGGCCCCTTAAAGGGAACCCGGCGCCGAGAGAACGAATAGGCCGCCAAGACACCGGCGCTCGACGCAATGGCGGTCGAGATTACCGCCAGGAGCACGCTATTGAACAGGGCGTGCAACAAACTGCCCGAGAGTACGTGGCGAAAGTTCACCAAAGACCAGTGGGGCCACTCAACGCCCCACGAGGCCTGGGAGTCAAACGAGGCGAGGATGAGCCAGAGCATGGGCGCGATGAAGAGGATGCCGATCCCCGCGAGGATCGTGTGGGTAGAGATACTTCGCACCACGGTGTTCTGGGTCGGACGATTCTCCGGGGGCATCGTGGAGGGATCCAACGCTGCCTGCTCGGGCGCGCCGCGCCGCTCGTCGGTGACGTCACTCATCGTCGCCCCGCGATGCGTACGTACAGCACGCCAAAGATTGTCGCGATCAGTACCATGACGTTGCCGATCAACGCGCCGTACGCCAGGTTGTTGAAGGTGAAGGCCTGCTGGTAGGAGTACAGCGGCAGGATGTTGGTAGCCGTGCCCGGACCGCCCTGGGTCATGATGTAGATCAGAGAAAAGTTGGCGAGCGACAGCAGCGCCACCAACAACACCACCGCGATGATCGTGGGCCGCATCAGGGGCAGGATGATCTTTCGAAACCGCTGCCACGATGAGGCATTTTCGACGATCGCGGCCTCAATAGCCTCTCCGGGAATGTTGCGCAGGCCCGCGCCCAGCACCAGCATGGCGAATCCGGTCATCGACCAGATGTTGGCGAGGGTCACGATCAACAGTGGCTGGGCGTCGAGAAAGTTGGAGTTCTTTAGACCCGTCAACGTGGCGAAGGTGCCACTACCGGTCGTCGAGGCGTACCAGGTCATGCCTGCGGTAACCGCGGGCATCATCCAGGCGATCACCACGATGCCGCCGACCACGATGCGCATCCACGGCCGCGCACGCATCAGGAGTGTCGCGAGTCCGTAGCCCACGACAATGACACCCACGATGGAGCCCACGATGAAGAAACTCGTGACCTGCAACGAGTTCCAGAACTCGGTGTCCCCCTTGAGGCGTACCAGATTCTGGGTTCCGGTGTAACCCCACTTCACGGCGGTCGGTCCGACCAGGGTCAAGTTCGTCAAGCCGAGGTAGATGGCGTACCCCATGGGAATGAGGAACAGCACGATAAGCAGCGCGAAGGCCGGCGTCATGAGCGCCAGACTGCTCCACTGAAAGCGCTCTTTATCGCGTCGGGTCTTCCACAGCTGCGCTACGGGAGGAGCGGTGGCGGCGTCAAGGGAGACAGTTGACACCGTCACCGACCTCCTCTCTCGTAGTGCACTGCGTTACCTCGGTCTATTTAATGGTGGCGACGGCGCTCGATCCCAAATCATTGGTAACAAAGCTGCTCATCTGTTGTTCCGCCTGCGCGCCCGTGGTACTGGGCTTCTCGGCGATTGCACCACTCGCCTGCTCAATGCCTTGCACCCACACCGAGTAGTTCGAGTTGGACGGGAGCTCCGACGAGTAGGGAAGGATCTTGCCGAACTCCTCGGCGAAGGGCGCGTCGAAGTTGGTGTAGAGCGGCACGGTCCAGTCGGACTTGACCGGCGGCACCCAACCGGCCCAGTTCGCGGCGTCGATCAGGTTGGTCGAGTCCTGAGCAATGTTGAGGAAGTCGATCGCCGCGGTCGCCTGAGCACTGGTTGCGCCCGAGGAGATGCCGTAGTCCCAACCGCTCAAGGTCGAGGCGTAGCCGGTACCCGCCGCGTTGGGCAGACCGGCGACTCCCATCGCCGTGGAAGCTGCCTTCCAGTACGGGAAGCTCACCTGCTTGGTCCAGTTGCCACCGATGAAGTTAGCCGCCACCGCGATGCCAAGTGTTCCCTTGGCGAAGTCCGCCGAGGGAATGTTGGGCGCGTTGTTCGGGCTGAACAGTTGTGAGGTCGGCGCACCGAGTCCGTCGGCGAAGACTTCGTGATAGAAGTTCAGCGTCTGGAGGAGACCGGGGCTGCTGACCACCATCTGGCCGGACTTGGTCTCAATCGTCGGGGTGCTTGAGCCCGCGAGGAGATTCAAGATGCCATACCCCGCACCGTTAGGACCCGCCGACGTGCCCGCGTCGAGCCACAGCGGGATCACGTTGGGTTCGGCCTTTTTAATGGCCTTTGCCGCGGTGATGATGTCCTGCCAGTTCTTGGGCTGCCAGGGCAGCGAGATACCAGCCTTTTGAAGGATCGCCTTGTCGTAGTAAATGCCGTTGTTATTCTCACCGGCGCTCACCGCGTAGATCTTCCCGTTGATGTTGCCCTCGTTTTGAATGACAGTCGGGTACTGAGAAAACCAGGTCGAGCCCTTCAGCAACGTGTTCATCGGCATCAGGTAACCCGTCGATGCGTACAGCGCGATCTCCGTCGAGGGGAACTGCGCGATGGTGGGCGCCGTGGACGACGAGTGGTACAGCAGCGCGAGCTTCGTCAAGAAGTCCGGCTCGCCACCGTCGACGGGCACCAACTTGACCGTGTAGTTCGGGTACTTCGTGTCGAACTCCTTGGCCACGGTGTGCCACCACGTGTAGCCCAGCGGCGTCGTATCAAACGTTGTATTGGCGGCGTAGGCGGCCGTAATTGTGACCTTGCTCGACGCGCTGGCAATCGCACCACCGCTCCACGCAAGCCCACCGGCGACGAGGGCCACTACTGCCGCGCCGCTCGCCAATCGGTTCGCCCTCACTTTTTTGGTGACTCTCATGGTCATCCCCCTTATGTAGTAACTGCTCTTTGAACTACTGCGACTCAGACGTCCTCCCCGGGGCGACGCTGACTTTTTCTCGCTCTGGCGTGCGACGCAACAGACTCGCCTGAGTCGTCTCGTCGAAGAGCACAACGTTGTCGATGTGAAAGCCCAACTTCACTCGATCGCCATGCTCGAACTGCGGCGCGCGTGGCAGACGCGCGATCACCTTCTTGTCTTTCACGTCGACCGTGGCGAATACCTCGGTGCCGGTGTGCTCGGTGATGTCCACGACGCCCTCGACACACGCCACGCCCTCGTCGTCGTGGCGTGCGAGCTCCAGATCGTGGGGTCGAATGCCCACCAAGACGCCACCGCCTTCGCGAGGGCCGTCGAGACGGCTAGCCAGCTTGGGTGTGACGGCGCTCTTCACGCCGAGAACCTCGATCGTCATCGCCCCCGTCGTGTCCAGCACGCCCGGCAGGATGTTCATCTTGGGCGAACCGATGAACTCACCGACGAACACGGACTCGGGATACTCGTAGAGGTCGTTCGCGCTGTCCACCTGAAGGAGAACACCGTCTTTGAGTACGGCGACGCGGTCCCCCATCGTCAGCGCCTCAACTTGGTCGTGGGTTACATAGACCGTCGTCGTGCTCTCAAGTCGCTTGTGGAGGCGGATGAGTTCCGCGCGCATCTGAACGCGCAGGGCCGCGTCCAAGTTCGAGAGTGGCTCGTCCATCAAAAACACGTGTGGCTCTCGGATCAGTGCTCGTCCGAGGGCAACCCGCTGACGCTGTCCTCCCGACAGCGCAGACGGAGCGCGCGTTAAGAGATGACGAATGCCAAGCAGATCCGCCACCTCATTGATGCGCGCGTCCAGGCCCGCCTTGGGTTCGTGGCGGACCTTGGGCCCGAAGGCCAGATTCTTGTAGACGCTCATGTTCGGATAGAGCGCGTAACTCTGAAACACCATGGACATGTCACGCTCCCCGGGCGGGGCATCAGTCACGTCCCGCTCGCCCAAGAAGATGCGTCCATGGCTCGGGCGCTCCAGGCCGGCCAGCATTCTCAGAGAGGTCGTTTTCCCGCAGCCCGAAGGCCCGACCAGCACGAGAAACTCTCCCTCGCAGATGTCCAGGTTCAAGTCGGACACCACCGCGTTTCCCTCGAAGAGTTTCCAGACGTGCTCGAAGCGAATCTCGTTCACGAGACTTACGAACCCAGTACTCGCACGTCGATGCGTCTAGGGACATCACGCGACGTTGCCAACCAATGCGTCTTCACTGCCCTCCCAGTGCGCCCCCATCGTGGCGGCGCCCCCGCGCCCGTGCTGTTCTGTCTCTCAGCGCGAACGCAGTGATGTTGCGAGTGACTGTAACCCAATAGTCCCAGTATGTCAATAACTGCTATCAATCAGGGTTACAGCGGCGGAGTCCCTCGTAGCGTCGTCGACGCCCACCGTTGTGAGCAGCGCGTACCGCGACGCCCGGTACACGTGTCGGGCAAATTCCAGTGGGCGATCGTGCTCGTCATAGGTCGTGCGCTCCATGGTCAAGAGCGCCGAACCCTTCGTCTCATTCAGGACGCGCGCCTCGGCAACTGACGCATTCTTCGCCGAGATACGTTGAGTCGCGCTGAAGGGAAAGATGCCGCTCGCACGCAAAATTTCATACAGCCCATGCTCTTCGAGCATCTCGTTCGACAGCGTCACGAGTGACGTTGGTAGGTAGTTGTGCATGAGCGAGATCGGCTCATCGTCGCCATAACGGAGTCGCTCAAGATAGATCACAAACGGCTCGTCCGCCCCGAGACCGAGCGCGTCTTTTACCAGGTCCGAGGCCTTAACTACCTCGTTATGTAGGACCTTGGTCGTGGGACGGCGACCGGATCCAGCTAGGTCGTCGAAGAGGCTAGTGAGCTTGACGGACCGATTGACCTTCTCTTTAGTAACGACCGTTCCCTGTCCCCGGCGGCGCACCACCAGACCCTTGTCGACTAGGTATCGCAACGCTTGACGAACGGTGGGCCGCGAAAGCCCCAGCAACTCAGCGATCTTCACTTCGTTCTCAATACGATCTCCCGAGTCAAGGCTGCCGGAGTGGATTTCGTTCTCGTAGTGCTGCGCTAATTGGAAGTACAGGGGAATGGGACTGGAGCGGTCCAGCACGATCGTCTCGAGGGGATCTTTATGAGAGACTGCTTGGCGCGCCATGGACTCCTCCTCGTGGAGAGGAGAAAATCCTATATCAATTTGGGACCGCTGCTGTTATTGTTAGGACATATGTCTTTCATCGCTGTGGTGCTGGCCGCACTATGAGTGAACCGCTGGACGTCATCACCATGGGACGAGTCGGTGTCGACTTTTACCCCACGACTCCGGGCAGCCTCGTGGAAGTTCGGTTCTTCGAGAAGTTCCTCGGCGGCAGCCCCACCAACGTTGCGGTGGCGGCCGCGCGCTTGGGCCAACGTAGCGCGGTCATCACCCGCACTGGTCCAGATCCCTTGGGCGAGTTCGTTCACGTCGCGCTGCGCGAATACGGCGTGGATGATCGTTTTGTCCACGAGGTCGCCGAACTACAGACACCGGTCACGTTTTGTGAGATGTTTCCTCCCGATCACTTTCCCATTTACTTTTATCGCGCACCCAAGGCTCCCGACCTGGAGATATACGCCGACCAGCTCGACATCGACGCCATCAAGACGGCGAGATTGTTTTGGGCGACGGTGAGCGGTCTGTCGGCCGAACCGAGCCGCAGCGCCACCCTGGCGGCGTTGGCCGCTCGGCATCGACGTCATCCCACGGTTCTCGACTTGGACTACCGCCCAGTTTTTTGGACGTCGATCGAGGCTGCTCGCGAGTCGACGCGAGACGCGCTCGTTCACGCAACCGTGGCGATCGGCAACCTCGCCGAGACCGAGATGGCCGTCGAAAGCGATGACCCCGACCTGGCCGCCGACCGACTTCTCGAACTCGGCTTGGAGATGGCGGTGATCAAGATGGGACCGGACGGCGTTCTCGCCAAAACGAACTCTGAGCGAGTACAGGTCCCGCCCGTTCGCGTTGACGTTGTCAATGGTCTGGGAGCGGGGGACGCATTTGGTGGCGCCTTTTGTCACGGCATCCTTTCGAACTGGTCCCTCGTCGACGTCGTGGGATACGCCAACGCCGCCGGAGCAATCGTGGCCGGTCGCCTCGGGTGTTCGGACGCGATGCCGACCCCACAAGAGATCGAAGATTCACTAGAGGGAGCGGGTCGTGCGTAGCGAAGATCAAGTCTTGTTGAGAGAGACCCGGTACCTGCGCCCCGAGACGATCGCGGTCCTGGCGTCTCGACGCCGACGTCGCACCTCACACGACGGCGCCGAGAAACTCTTAATCATCGCGGCCGATCACACAGCGCGCGGGGTGCTCAACGTCGGCAACGACGCGATGGTCATGCGCGACCGCTTTGACCTGCTGGACCGACTGACCACTGCGCTCGCCATCCCGGGGGTTCATGGTGTCCTGGGTAGTCCCGACATCGTCGACGACCTACTGATCCTGGGGGCCCTCGACGAGAAACTTGTCTTCGGTTCGATGAATCGCGGCGGACTACCTGGTTCGTCCTTCGAAATGGACGACCGCTTTACGGGTTATAGCGCGGCTTCGATCAGGTCATCGGGCCTTGACGGTGGAAAAATGCTGCTGCGCATCAACCTCGAGGACCCGGGCACGGCCAACACCCTGAGCGCGGCGGCGAGCGCGGTAAGCGAGCTGGCCGAGTCCCAATTGATCGCCATGATCGAACCCTTTATGAATCAACACGTCGACGGGCGGGTGCGCAACGTCTTGACCACTGACGCGGTCATTCGATCGATGGCCATTGCCAGCGCCCTGGGCTCAACGTCAGCGTTCACGTGGCTCAAAGTGCCGGTCGTTGATCACATGGACCAAATTGCCGACGCGTCCACACTGCCCATCGTCTTACTAGGCGGTGAGCGAAGTGACCGACCCGACGAAATGTTCCAGCGCTGGGAACAGGCCCTCAGCTTGCCCGGCGTGCGGGGCTTAGTCGTGGGTCGCAACCTGCTCTACCCTAAGGACGATGACGTCGAGTCCGCCGTGAAGACTGCTCTTAGCTTGCTATGACGAGCCAGTTCTACGGGGCCGCGCGGTCGCCCGACGCAGATGGCTGGACCGTCACCATCGACCCCGCGTATGCCGGCTGGACCTACAGTTCGCTGCGCGTGGCCACCGTGGCCCCCGGGGCCGCGGTGACGTTGGCCACGCGAGACTCGGAGTGGATCGTTCTGCCCCTCGCCGGTTCATTCGTCGTGACCTGTGGCGACGAGACATTCGAACTCGAGGGGCGCCAGAGCGTGTTTACCCGAGTGAGTGACTTCTGCTACGTGCCGCGCGACGCGCAGGTCACGATCACCAGTGCCAAGGGAGGACGGGTCGCCCTTCCCGGGGCCAGGGCGGAGCGCGTCTTGCCCGCTCGCTACGGAGCGGCCTCAGAGGTACCGGTCGAGATTCGCGGGGCTGGCTCCTCAACGCGCCAGTGCAATAACTTTGCCGCACCGGGAGCCTTCGAGACCGACCGGCTGATTTCGGTCGAGGTGTTGACGCCGGGCGGTAACTGGTCGTCGTATCCCCCCCACAAGCACGACGAACTTGGTCGGGGCGAAGCGGTTCTCGAGGAGGTCTACTACTTCGAGGTGAGCGCGGAACCTGGAGCGACCAGGCCGGGACCCGGTGGGTATCAGCGCGTGTACTCAAAGGACCCCTCACGACCCATCGATGTGCTCGAAGAGGTGTGGAGCGGCGACACGATCATCATCCCCCACGGGTACCACGGACCCACCATGGCCAGTCCCTATCACGACCTCTACTTCCTCAACGTGCTCGCGGGTCCGGGCGCCGAGCGCACGATGGCCTTCTGCGACGATCCGGACCACGCATGGATTCGCTCCACCTGGGACAACGAGGAGCCCGATCCGCGACTTCCGATGACGTCGGCGACAGGAGCTGCGTGAGACTCACGGTTGCCCAAGCGCTCATCCGCTTCCTCTCTCTTCAGTCCGTGGAGCGCGACGGCGAGACGCACCCGTTCTTTGCGGGCTGCTTCGGCATTTTCGGTCACGGCAATGTGGCCGGTCTCGGCCAGGCGCTGCTTGAGAGTAGTGATGACTTTCGCTACTACCTCGCACGCAACGAGCAGGCCATGGTTCACACAGCGATCGGGTACGCACGTATGAGCAACCGGCTGCGCGCGTTCGCGTGCACCACCTCAGTGGGCCCGGGCGCCACCAACATGGTCACGGGAGCCGCCGTGGCTACCACCAATCGAATTCCCGTTTTGTTGCTCCCGGGCGACGTCTTTGCCACGCGACGAGCGAATCCCGTCCTGCAGGAACTCGAGGACCCGTCGTCGCTCGACACGTCGGTCAACGACAGCCTGCGCCCCGTCTCGCGCTACTTCGATCGCGTCTGGCGCCCTGATCAGCTTGCCCAAGCGCTCCTGCACGCCATGCGCGTGCTCACCGATCCCGCCGAGACCGGTGCGGTGACGCTGGCGCTACCCGAGGACGTCCAAACCGAAGCCTTTGACGTACCACCAGACTTCCTCGTTCCGCGCACGTGGCACATTCGACGACCACCCCCCGAAACCCATCTGGTCGAACAGTTGGCTCGTCGAGTTCGTGCGAGCGAGCGCCCACTCATCGTGGCCGGAGGAGGCGTCATCTACAGCGACGCCACGAACGCGCTGCAATCCTTTGCGGACAGCACGGGCATTCCCGTCGCCGAAACGCAGGCGGGCAAGGGTTCGCTGCCCTACGATCATCCCGCCAGCGTCGGAGCCATGGGGGCTACCGGAACACCGATCGCCAACGACTTGGCGCGCCGCGCCGACCTCGTCATTGGAATCGGTACGAGGTGGAGCGACTTTACGACCGCCTCTAGTTCGGCCTTCCAGACTCCGACGGTCGACGTCGTAAATATCAACGTCGCGCCCTTCGACACGACGAAGCTCGCGGGCGCACCCATCGTGGCCGACGCGCGACGCGCGCTGGTCGCGCTGCATGAACTGATCGGCGACTGGCGCGTCGACTCAACGTATGTGAGCGAGTACCAGGCTGGCGCCGCGGCGTGGAACGACACGGTTCAAGCGGCCTATGCGCTCGCTCACGCGCCACTACCCGCCCAGAGCGAAGTGATCGGCGCGGTCGAAGCATCCAGCGAGGCGCGTGACGTCGTGGTGGGCGCGGCGGGCAGCTTGCCAGGCGACCTGCACAAGCTCTGGCGAACGAGGGACCCGAAGGGCTACCACGTCGAGTACGCCTTTTCGACGATGGGCTACGAGATCGCCGCCGGTATCGGGGTCAAGATGGCCGACCCGAGTCGAGAGGTCTACGTCATGGTCGGCGACGGCTCGTACCTCATGTTGAACTCCGAACTCGTCACGGCCCTCGCCGAAGGCATCAAGATCATCGTCGTGCTCGTGGTGAACCACGGATTTCAGTCCATCGGGGCTCTCTCGGAGTCGGTGGGCGCCGAGCGATTCGGCACGTCCTATCGCTTTCGCTCTACCTCGGGACACTTCGACGGCGAGAAGCTCCCGATCGACCTCGCCAAGAACGCGGAAAGCCTCGGTGCACTCGTGCGACGCGCCCACTCGATCTCGGAGCTGCATTCGGCCCTGGCCGCGGCACGCTCCACCGATACGACGACGGTCATTGAGATCGAAACCGATCCGCTCGTGAGCGCACCCGACTCGTCGTCGTGGTGGGACGTTCCCGTGGCCGAAGTGTCCTCGCGCCAGTCCACTCAGCGCGCGCTCGAGACGTACCAGAGCCAACGCCGCTCACAGCGAACGTTTCTTCGACCTACCGATCTCGGGGATCGCGAGTCGTAGAACTCGCGACAACGGGTCATCCCAGCCGCGGCCTAGAAGGAGTGTTCGTGAACGAGCCCGATGAGCAGTCGAGCACGTCGCCGATGGCGCCAGTGTCGCTCAGTCGCCTCGCCTTGGGCAACTTCACCGGGATGTTGGTGATCCTCGGTGCCGTCGCGACTCTCTACGGCCCCTTGCTCATCTCGCTATCGCGGCACTTTCACATCTCGCTCGCCCAAGCCGGCATCCTGCTGAGTGTTCATTTCGTGGGCGCCCTGGCGGGGGTGCCGGCCGGTTGGTTCGCCATGAGCCGCGTGAAGGGAAGCGCGGTGGTGACGGCCACTCTGGCCTGTTTCGGGCTGGGCGCCCTCGACGTTGCCCTCGCCCCATCGTGGCCGGTGTTCTTGGTCGGCGTCTTTGTCATCGGTTGTGGTTTCGGCGGCCTGGACTTCGCGATCAACACGCTGCTCGCCCGCACCGCCGTGAGTGGTCGCGCTCACCGACTCAGCGTGGCGAACGCCGGCTACGGACTCGGTGCCGTTCTCGGGCCATTGATCGTGGTTCTCGTCGAACCTCACAACTATCGGCTTCTCTTCGGCGGGGCAGTCGTGGTCGTTGCCATCTTGATCGCCATGAATCGCGGAGTCGTCGCTCCCGCGCAAACTGACGAGGATCGCCTCCATGAGCTCAACTCGCTGCACCAGCGTCGCCGGGCGATCCTGGCGACCTTCATCGTGGCGTACGCGCTCTACGTCGCCGCCGAGTCGAGCGCGTCGGGGTGGATCGCACCCCAGCTCCATCGTGAAGGGCACTCCGGTTCCCTCGCTAGTTTGATCACCGGCGGCTTCTGGCTCGGACTCACGCTGGGTCGCGTGGGCGGGGGGCGCTTGCACCGGCACTTCGCCGATCGAGCCCTCGTGCTCGGATCCCTCGGCGCCGGAGTCGTCGTGGCCGTGCTGGCCATCAACGCCGCAATCGCCCCGGTGGCCTACCCGCTGCTCGGGCTGGCGTTCGCGTCGGTCTATCCGATGGGCCTGATCTGGTACACCCGGTTGTGCCCGCACGACCGAAACGGGCTCGCCCTCATCATTCTGTGCATGATGGTGGGCGGCATCGTGGGTCCCGGCGCGGAAAGTCTCGCGGTGTCACTCGCGGGCGTTCACGCCGTTCCAGTCATGATCGCCGTTTTCGTGACCCTCGACCTCGTGGCGTTCGCCAGCGCGAGTCGATTCACTCCCGTGGGCGCTCATCCTCGAGCGCAGAGCGGCTTCGCGGGGTAATGAGCGACCGGGTCGGGTCATGCGCACCTCCGGTCGACTGTGGCGGTTACATTGCACAGCAGCGGCGCTCGTGTCGCAATCGAGAACGATCTAGCGATTGAGCTGAGACGAGGTGAGATGTCGACGTCCCTACCCGGGGGTACCTACCAACTGAGCGACGACCTCACGCTGACCCGGATGGGCTACGGCGCGATGCAGCTTGCCGGCCCCGGCGTCTTTGGACCTCCGCGAAATCGTGACGAGGCGATCGCCGTGTTGCGGGCCGTGGCGGAATACGGCATCACTCACATAGATACTTCCGACTACTACGGACCCGTCGTTACCAATGAGCTAATTCGCGAGGCCCTCTTCCCCTACCCCGAGTCGTTGCACATCGTCACCAAGGTGGGAGGGCGTCGCGACGAACGCGGAGGCTGGCTGCCCGCGATGTCGCCGGACGAACTGCGCTCGGCGGTGCACGACAATCTGAGTCACCTCGGTCTCGAGGCACTAGACGTGGTGAATCTTCGTCTCTTCGAGTCGGGTCCTGGGGGGCTCGCCGACACGTTCGGCACGTTGGTCCAACTCCAGCGCGACGGACTCATCCGGCACCTGGGCCTGAGTAACGCCACGCGGGCCCAGGTTGGCGAGGCGCAAACGATGGCGCCAGTGGTGTGCGTGCAGAACTACTACAACGTGGCGCGCCGCGACGACGACGATCTCATTGACTCACTCAACGCTTCGGGTATCGCCTACGTCCCGTTTTTCCCGCTGGGTGGTTTTTCACCCCTCCAGTCTGAGGAACTCCAGCGAGTGGCCGATCGACTCGAGACGACACCGCTGTCGGTGGCGCTGGCGTGGCTGTTGCAGCGTTCACCCAATGTGCTACTCATCCCCGGTACCTCGTCCCTCGCGCACCTGCGAGAGAACATCGAGGGCGCCCACCTTGAGCTCTCCGGCGACGACCTCGCCGAACTCGACCGCATCTCGGGCTAGGACCTCACGCTTTGGGGCCGAGCGCCAGCGACAATAATGGCCCGGTAGCGCCGCAACGCAAGGAGAAACATGGAACTGCGAATCTTTTGTGAGCCTCAACAAGGCGCAACGTACGACGACATCCTCCAGTTGGCCCTGGTCAGTGAGGAGGGCGGATTCGGGGCGTTCTTTCGCTCCGATCACTACCTGAAGATGGGGGCGGTCAGCGGACTACCCGGCCCGACGGACGCGTGGATCACACTCGCCGGCCTCGCGCGCGACACCAGCCGCATTCGCCTGGGCACCCTGTTGAGCTCGGCGACGTTCCGACTTCCTGGACCGCTCGCCATCGCCGTCGCCGAAGTTGACGCCATGAGCGAAGGTCGAATCGAGTTAGGTCTAGGTGCGGGTTGGTTCGACGACGAGCACACGGCCTACGGAGTCCCCTTCCCCGCCATCGCTGAGCGCTTCGAGCGCCTCGACGAACAACTGGCGATCGTCACCGGCCTGTGGGCAACGCCCGTCGGGGACACCTTCGATTACTCGGGTGCGCACTACACGCTGGCCAACTGCCCGGCTCTGCCCAAACCCTTTCAGTCGCCCCGCCCACCGCTCATCGTGGGGGGACACGGAGCCACTCGTACCCCCCGACTCGCCGCGACGTACGCCGATGAGTTCAACGTTCCCTTCGCTTCCTTTGACGCAGCGGCCCTGCAGTTCGGGCGCGTCGACCTCGCCTGTCAGGCGATCGACCGAGACCCCGCAACGCTCGGCCGATCGGTGGCGGTGGTGGTGTGCTGTGGAGAAGATGACGCAGAGGTCGCTCGTCGCGCCGCCAACATCGGGCGCGACGTCGGCGAGATGTCTGTCGACGGTCTCGTAGGAACCCCGGCCCAACTGATCGACAAAATCGCGAGGTATCGAGAGATCGGTGTCTCGCGGGTGTACCTCCAGGTCCTCGACTTTCACGATCTCGATCACGTACGCCTCCTCGCCTCCGCGGTGAGGCCCCAGATCCAAAGCGCCTAGTCGAAAGGCAGATTCGCCGCGACGTCTGGCGCGCCGATGCTGCTGGTACGTTCAGGTTCGTGGGACAGTTGATGGGCCCTATGGCCCGGCGCCTCGTGACGCGAGCGCTGGCGGCGCTGGCCGTAGCGGGACTGGCGACCACTTGGGCGACGCTTGCGTCGGCGACCACCAAATCGCCGCGCGAGTACGTGCCGGCCGGGGCGCACGTGTTGATCTGGAGCGACCCCGCCGCGTCACTCAACGGGTCCACCCCCCGCCAGATCACGGTAACGAATCTCGCCGTGATAGCTCGGGTGCGCGCGCTCATCAACGCCCTTCCTCTCAGCGATACTCAACACCGCGTGTGTCCCGACGACATGATGATCCCGACCACCCTGTCCTTCGAGTCAAGCAAGGGCGAAGCGCCCTTTACTCGGGTCGTCTTTCAACTGGGCGGGTGTCCGAGCGCGCAAGTCTTCCAGGATGGCACCCCCGTTCTTCCCACCTTGGGCGGTGCCGCGCTATCGGGCACGTACGCCGCTATCCGACGTCTCGTTGACCCGACTTCGGCGTCCGCGGGGACGGCGACGTCCAGTCAGTCCAGTTCGAGCACCGCCACGTAGGGTTCGCTCAGTTGTGAGCCAAGGACGTGGCCCACGCGCCAGCCCGTCCCGCGAACGATCGTCGACAACTCCGCGCGACTCACAAAGAGCCAGGTGAACCAGCCGCCCACCGCGCCGTCGTATCGATAGCGCGCCCGTAACTCTCCCGGTAAGCGTCCCCGCTCGCGATTTTGGCGGTAGTACGTGCGATCCATTCCGGGAGCGCCGCCGCCATAGGCGTTTGTGCTCTCCACGAAGAGCCGCGCGTCGGGCCGGGCCAGACGCGCCCACTCGCTGAGACGCTCCTTCGCGCGCTGGGCACTCGCGAAGAGCCCAAAGTTGTTCCCGAACATCACAATCGAGTCGAACTCCGCCACGCGCCTGCCGAGTTCATCGAGCGACTTTCGCCAGACGGTCTTCACGCCGTGGTGACGGGCCGCGCGCGCGGCGTACGTGGATGCGTCAAGTCCCACCACGTCAAAGCCCCTGGCTTGAAGTTCGAGGGCCACCCGACCCGCCCCGCAGCCCACGTCGAGCACTCGACCTCGCATCTCGCCTAGCGCCCGGCGTTCACCACGCGGCCACTGGGAAAACGGCGAGAGGTAGACCTCAGGTCCCGCTCCTTCTTCGAAGTATCCGTCATCGCGCTCAATGATCTCGGGCACTCGCCCACCGTGCACCCAGTCCCACAGGGCACGGCCAAACGCATCGCCAGGTGCGGAGGCATCCACCCGCGTGCGCTCGGCATTACTCACTGCGATCAAGAGAGGCGTAGAGATCGGGACGCTGTAGACGCCAGACGTCAATCTGAGCTCGACGTCGCCTCACCTCCTGCTCGCTGACGCTCGCGTAGATGATGTCCTCGGCGTCACTGCTCGATTCGGCCAATACCTCGCCCCAGGGTCCCACGATCATCGAATGCCCGTACGACGACACTCCTTCATCCGTCGTTCCGGCCTGGGCCGCTGCGACGACGTAGGCGTGGCTCTCAATCGCTCGTGCCCGCACCAGCACGTCCCAGTGAACACGACCCGTGGGTACCGAAAAGGACGAGGGCACCGCGAAGACCGTCGCCCCGTGCAGAGCGAGCTGGCGGTAGAGCTCCGAAAAACGTAGGTCGAAGCAGACCGAAAGACCAAGGTGGAAGTCGGGCAGGTCGACGACGACGAGCTGGTGGCCCGGCGTGATCGCGCGCGACTCGAGGTAGTCGACTTCACCGGCTACGTGAACATCGAAGAGGTGACCTTTGCGGTACGTGGCGAGTATCGCACCCGTTGGTCCGAGCACCACGCTGGTGTTGTAGGTCTTGTGGGGCTCGCTCGAGCGCTCGAAGGTGCTGCCCACGTGAAGGACGATGCCGCGGCGCGCCGCGACGTCGGCGAGGCGCTGGGTGGTGGGACCGGGAATCGTCTCGGCGATCTCGGCGTACCGAGACGGGGTACCCCGATAGTTGAAGTACTCGGGGAGTTGGACGTAGGTGGCTCCTTGATCGGCCGCACGCTCAACCAAGTCGATCGCTCGCTCGACGTTCATCTCGGGATTGGCGCCCGCCGCGAGCTGCACCGCGGCGACGCGAACTTCGCGGTCGCTCATACCACCTCCGTGTCCATGATGGCAGATGCCGTCGTAGCCTCTTTGCGTTCGGCGCACCGTTATGATCGACACTTCGTGAGCAAACTCACCCCCACCGTCGCTACCGCCATCTTCGGAGCGTCCGACGGCCTCGTGGCAACGATGGCCCTGATACTGGCCACTGAGTCGCACGGTCGCAAGGTGGTTCTCGCGGCCTCGATCGGGCTCCTCATTGCCGAAGGTTTCGGTATGGCCGCCAGCCAATATCTTTCGGACGCGAAGCGCGATCTTCGACTCGCCATCATCATGGGCATCGCCACGTCACTGGCGATCATCCTGCCCGCCGTTCCGTGGGCCTTCGCCGGCGGAGGTGGCGCCATCGTGGGCTCGTGTGTGATCGGGGCTGTGCTGGCTGGCGTCATTGCCTACCTGCGGCCCGGTGGATGGGGCGAGTGGGTCCAGACCTACGGCGTGCTCATCAGCGTTGGGGCGATCGCGACGCTCGCGGGTCGCCTCACCTAAGTCGATCGGCGAGTTGAGGCCCGACGCGACCACTTCTTGTCGCGTTCGTAGAGCGACATGAGTTGACCGAGACGTTCTCGGGCACCGTCGTTACCCGAGGGCCCGAACGTCACCGACGTCGGTGCGGGGACATCCTCAAGGGCGTAGTGCCCCAGCGCGTAGCCCGAAAGCAGGGCCGCTCCGCGCAGTTGTGCCACGAGGGGCTGATCGATCTGTAACACCTCACGACTGAGTGCGTCGGCGAGGATCTGGCACCAGAGTGCGGACTGCGCGCCCCCGCCCACCACTCGCATCGGTGAGAGCGTGTGGCCCGCCAGCTTTTCGACGTAACCAAAGAGCCACGCACTGTTGGTGGCCACCCCTTCCATCACGGCGCGCACCATATCCGCGTTCGTCGTGGTCAGAGAGAGATTCGAAAAGCCCGCCCGGATGTGCTTGTTGCTAATGGGCGAACGCTCTCCCGCCAACCACGGGCTAAAGCGCACGCCATTCGCTCCCGGGGGTGAGGACGCGGCAAGCGTCTCTAGTTCGCCGTACGACAACGCGCCGCGCGAACCGGCCATCACGCCGCGCAGCCACTCGAGGGCCTTGGCGCCGGTTTCTTGGTTGTCGATGAGCACATAGGAGTCGTTGGACAGTCCGGGCACGGCCGCGATGTTATGGATGACGTCGGTTCGCTTCGACGGCACTGGGCAACTGATCCAAGACGTGGTGGACAAGGCGAGGTGGGTCTCATAGAGCGAGGTGGCGCCGGCACCGATGGCGGCTGCGTGTAAATCGGGGATGGCCGACGTCACGACCACGTCCCGGGAAAGACCCAAGTCGTCGGCAACCGACTCGGCCAGTGTTCCCACGATCGAGCCAAACGGCTGCAGCGGGGGAAGGTACGTCTCGTCGAGCTCCACCAGCGACAGCAGGTGTCTGTCGTAGCGATACTCATCGAGTCGGCGGTTGTCCGTCATCCACATGGCCAGACGCGATGCGTGCGTGGCACTCGCCACACCGGTAAAGCGCATGGTCAAGTAGTCGATGGGCTCCATGTACCAGCGCGTGGACCGGGCAACCTCGGGCATCTCGCGGGTAATGAGATGGATCTGGCCAACTGGATCCGCACCGGCGGTCGACGGCGCGCCACCCGTCTTTCGGATGAAGGGCAGGACCTTGCGAGGGTTGTAGCCGAGAAACCAACCGCCGAGCGCGGCTCTGGTGTGCCGAGCGCCGCGCAGGTCCAGCCAGGTGATGCACGGACCCGTGGGAACGCCGTTGGCGTCAACGGGAACGGTCGAGGCGTACTGACCCGTGACCGCGACGGCTCTCACGCTGTGACGACTGGCGCCGAGGCTCTCAAGCAGTTGCTTGGACGCCGCGACGATGAGTGTCCACCACTCAGCGGCGTCTTGGGTGGCCGCGCCGTGGGCGCCGAAGTGAGTCGTTACCGGGTGAACCTCGGTGGCGAGGATCTCTCCTTCCACGCTGACCAGTCCAACCTTCGGACCGCCAGTGCCCAAGTCGACGCTGAGACACAGTTCGGAGGTCACGATGCGGGAACGGACGCCTGCTTATCCATCATGTCGGCCATGAAGAACTTGATGACGGTGTCGGCCTCCTGTGTCATCCCTCCCGCCACACCGCCGTAGATGGCTCCTGACCGGGCAGATTCGCCCCTGTGCTCGAGCGCGTAGGCGACCGCATCGGAGAGGTCACTGCGCCACCGATCGCTCACCCCCGGCTGGGTCTGGGGACGAGTAACTGCCATATGTAGGGCGTTGGGGTACTGCTGGCCATTGAGACGCCAACCGCGCCCGCGCAGATAGTCATTGACCAGGTAGACGTCGAACTCGTCGGAGGTGAACGAGAAGAGAAACGTCGGCTGTCCCATGATGCGTAGCGACGGGTGCTCTCTCACCGCTTCCTGCATCGTCATCGACGTCGCAAAGATCGCCTCGGCGTAGCGGCGATACCCCGCTCGTCCCAGGTGCACCATGGCGGCCCACGTGGCCGCCAGCAGTCCGCCGGAGCGTGATCCGTCCATGCCCGGAGAGCAGTATTTCCCGCCGGACCAGTCGGCCAGGTAAAAGTACTGGTCGTTTCGTAGCGCCTTGTCAGCGAAGCACAGCACGCTCGTGCCCTTGAGTGCGTAGCCGTACTTGTGGGTGTCGGCCGAAATCGTGGTCACGCCGGGTACCGCAAAGTCGAAGGGCGCGATGTCGTATCCCAGTTCTCGGCCGAAGGGCAGTATCCAACCGCCGAGACAGCCGTCCACGTGCAGGCCAATGTTCCTCTCCAGCGCGAGTGCGCCGAGCTCGGTGATGGGGTCGATCGTTCCGTAGCCGTAGTTGCACGCTGATCCGATCAGAGCGATGGTGTTCTCGTCAATGTGCTCGCTCACCCAGTCGAGATCGACTTGCGTGGTGGTGGGGTCCACGGGCGCGACTCTCATATCAACCCCGAACAGGTGTCCCGCCTTGCTGAAAGCGGGGTGAGCGGTCTCGGGCTTGATCATGTTGGGGCGACCCGGGGTGCGCTGGTGTTCGCGGTACGCGAGCACCGCGTGCGCGATGGATCCCGAGCCCCCCGAAGTGACGAGTCCGACTGGCGTGGTCTCGGTCACGTGCGATGCCCCCAGCAAATCCAGGGTCATCGCGATGATCTCGGCCTCAAACTTCGTGTTGGAGGGACACATATCGCGTTGCAGCGAGTTCACGTAGGAGAAATATGAAAAGGCCTCATTCAGAAAGTCGTAGTGATCGTGATCGCCGCAGTACATCGTGCCCGAACACTGGCCCGTTTCCCACGTGGGGTTCTCCGCCTTGGACATGGTTGACAGGATCGAGAGCACTACGTCTTTATCCATGCCGACGTCGGGCAACGTGCGATGTATCTCGAACTCGTCCTCGTAGGGAAAACCAGCCATAGTCGCCTCCTCGCTCCTCGTAGCGTAAGTCACGAGTACCAACGCGTTGGACAGCGCAGAGGTGGCCCGCACTACGCTCGAGCTGACACGCACGTGGCGCCCGTCAGGTCGCTCCCGGTAGGAGGTCGGTGAAGTGGATCTGAAGGACCTCTTGAGTCGGGCAAGCGACCACTTGTCAGTCGGTCGAGCGTTCGGTACCGCCTACGAGAGAAACGGCGCGCTCATCATCCCGGTCGCGTTCGTGGCCGGTGGCGGTGGCGGTGGCGGCACGCAGCCCACGACACTTCACACCGACTCGGCGCCCGTCGACAGCGACGAGGTCGAAGATTTCGATGACGATGACGATGACGATGACGACGACGACGCCACAACCGATTCACCTACTCGCGCAACTTCGGTGGTCGGATCTGGGGGCGGCTTCGGTGGCGCCGTAATGCCGCTGGGCGTCTATGTCGTGAAGGACGACCGTGTGCGCTGGGTGCCCGCCATCAATGGGACCGCGGTACTTGTTGCGGCCCTGGGACTCATCGGGGTGCTCGCGCGAGGGGCAGGCGGTCGCCACCGCCACTAGTTGGGCGGGCGACAGGGTCAGGTGTTGGTGCTTTGGCCCTTGATGGCCTTGCGCATCAGATGAGATAGCTCTGAGCGCTCGTCAGCATCCAAAGCTCCAAGAATCTCATCTTCGAGCGTCTGCTGGGCGGCTTCTGCCTGATGGAGTGCCTTTCGACCTTGCTCGGTCATCGTGACAATGTGTCGACGCCGATCCGCGGGGTCGCGGCGGCGTTCGACGAGGCCCGACGCCTCAAGATCGTTGAGCAACATCACGCAGTAGTTCGTGTCGATGCACAGGCCCTCGGTCAACTGCTGTTGGGTGGGCTCTTGGTACTCACGCAGGTAGGCGAGCACCGCGACTTCTTTGAGCGTCTGACCAAGTAGCTCCGGCGTGCTCCGCCGGCTGATCAGACGTGACAACTGAGTGATCAGAAGGATCGGCCCCGTCGACGAGTTTTCCTCCACGGAAATTAATGGTAGCGAGGGACTTATATTCATGCTATAGTGATTATATCAGTTTCACGATGATATTGCTTCATCGTTCCTCGTGCTTGACATTCTATCCCGAAGGAAGGCCCTTATGACGCACTCCCCTACCATCTCATCAGGACAAACAGACCGACGCCGTTGGATTGCCCTCATTGTTGTGTGCCTCGCCATGCTCATGAACGCTCTCGACTCCTCCATCGTCAACGTCGCGCTGCCGTCGATTCAGCGCGATCTGCACTTCTCTTCGGCGAATCTCACGTGGGTCGTTGACGCGTACTTGATCGCCTTTGGCAGCTTCTTGCTGCTCGCCGGTCGACTCGGCGATCTGATTGGCAGAAAGAAAGTCTTCCTCAGTGGGGTCGCTCTCTTTACGACTTCTTCGCTCGTCTGCTCGCTCGCGACGAGTCAGGCAATGCTCATCGTCGCGCGATTCTTTCAAGGTATGGGCGGCGCCATTTCGACGTCGGTCATTGTGGCGATTATCGTCACGGAGTTTTCGGGCGCCGACGAACGCGCCAAGGCCATGAGTGCGTACATGTTTGTCGCGGTCGGTGGTGGATCGATCGGTCTACTCGTCGGCGGCATCCTCACTCAGGCTGTGAACTGGCACTGGATCTTTGTCATCAACGTACCCATCGGCATCACCACGTTCGTGCTCGGGTCGATCTTGATCAAAGAGAACCAGGGGCTCGGCGTTCGCGAGGGCCTCGACGTGAGAGGTTCGCTGCTCATGACCGTCTCACTGGTGATCGGCATCTACGCCATCGTCACCGCCTCGACGTACGGCTGGTGGAGCGCCCACACGGTGGGCTTTGGGGCTCTGTCGGTGGTCTTGATGGGTTCCTTCTTCCTATTGGAGTCGCGCATTGCAAAGCCGATCATGCCCCTACGCATCATGAAGCTGCGTAGCTTGACGACCTCCAGTGTCGTGCGCGGGCTCTCCTTTGCCGCAATGTTCGCCGTGTTCTTCTTCGGTGCCCTCTATCTCGAGCGCGTCCTGGGCTACGACCCGGTGCGCACCGGGGTCGCGTTCTTGCCGTTGACTCTCGCCATGGCCTTCATGTCACTGGGTGCGACCAGCCGGCTGCTCGTGCGCTTCGGTCCGATGAAACTGCTGA
>DATJUR010000054.1:0-3802 GCA_035502215.1 Acidimicrobiales bacterium
CGTCGAGTGCGGCCTGGACCTCCGCGTTGGACAGCGCGAGTGCGGACGCCTCGTCCTCGCTCGCCGTGGGTGGGATGAGCACACGGGCCTTGAGCTTGCCGTTGACCTGCACCACCATGGTGACCTCGTCCTCGGCGACCAGGGCGGGGTCCGCGATCGGCCACGCCATGGCGTGCACGCTCGGGCGCTCGGGGTATCTCTCTTCCCACAGCTCCGCGGTGATGTGCGGCGTCATGGGTGCGAGCAGCATCGCCATCGAGTCGGTGGCTTCAACGAACGCCGCCCGAGAGATGCCGTTCTCACTGCGCGCGGCTCTGGACACGGTATTCAACAACTCCATCACCGCAGCGACCGCAGTGTTGTAGCTCCAGCGGTTGAAGTCGTTGGTGACCCGCGCGATGGTGCGGTGGGTGGCGCGACGCACCTCGAGGTCGCTGGGCTCATCGTCATCGCGCAGCGTGACGTCATATCCCCGCCACAGTCGATAGAAGCGATCGATGAAGCGCCCACACCCCTCAATGACGTCGTTGGTCTGGTCCGTCCAGTCCAGGTCATCTCCCGGGGGACCGGCAAAGAGGTGAAAGAGGCGTAGCCCGTCCGCCCCGACGGTCACGTAGAACTCCTCGGGCGCGATCAAATTGCCCTTGGATTTCGACATCTTGGACCCGTCGAGTCGAATCATGCCCTGAGTGAAGAGACGCTGGAACGGCTCGCGCGGCAGGCCCGGCGCGAGTCCGAGGTCGTCGAGCGCCTTGAGGTAAAAGCGCGCGTAGAGAAGGTGGAGAATCGCGTGCTCGATGCCGCCGATGTACTGATTGACCGGCATCCACTTCGCCGCCTCGACGGGGTCGAACATCATGGTGGGCGTGAAGGGATCGGTGAAACGCAAGAAGTACCACGAGGAGTCGGTGAACGTATCGAGAGTGTCGGTCTCGCGACGCGCTGGCTTGCCGCACACCGGGCACGTCGTCATCAAGAATCCTTGGTGCGTCGCCAGTGGCGACTGACCTGAGAGACCCAGGGTGACGTCGTCGGGCGCGAGCACCGGGAGCTGTTCAAAGGGCACGGGAACGATCCCGTCATCGTCGCAGTACACCACCGGTATCGGGCATCCCCAAAAACGCTGCCTCGACACCAGCCAATCCCGCAGGCGGTAGTTGACCTTGGCGACGCCGTTGGCGTGTTCGACGAGATACTCACTTGCCTTGAACTTCGCACTGGTGACGTCGAGGCCATTTAGGAACCCCGAGTTCACGTGGATGCCGTCGCCGGTGTACACGTCGCCCGTAAAGCCCGCGGGACGCTGGACCGTCTCGATCACCGGCAACCCATTCTCGGTGGCGAAGGCGAAGTCGCGCTCGTCCTCGCCCGGCACGGCCATGATCGCTCCAGTGCCGTAGTTGCCCAGGACGTAGTCGGCAACATAGACCGGCACGGGTTCCTTCGTAAAGGGGTTGATCACGAAACTGCCGGTAAAGGCGCCGCGCTTCTCGGCGCTCGCCCCGGTCTGGGACGTCGTTGTGCGCTCGATTTCGCTCAGCGAGGTGGCGCGTTCGACGATCTCTTCGACGCGCGCGCGCTCGTCGTCGGTCGTCAGCAGAGACAACATCGGGTGTTCGGGCGCGACGACGGCGTAGGTCACGCCAAAACCCGTGTCCGGGCGCGTCGTAAAGACCCGCAGCGCCCTCGTCGCATCCAGGGCCAGGGGAAGGTCAAACTCGACGCCTTCACTGCGCCCGATCCAGTTGCGCTGTTGGAGTTTGACGCGCTCGGGCCAATCGAGGTCGTCGAGGCTCGTTAACAGCTCGTCGGCGTACTGGGTGATGCGAAAGTACCACTGCTCGAGCGATCGGCGTTCGACGAGATCACCCGAGCGGTCACACGTTCCGTCGGCGTGGACCTGCTCATTAGCGAGCACGGTCTGGCAACCCGGGCACCAGTTGACGACGCCCTCGGCTCGGTACGCTAGGCCCGCCTTGAGGAAGGCGAGAAAGATGTACTGGGACCACTTGATGAACTCGGGGTCGTGACTGTAGACCTCGCGACGCCAGTCATAGACCGCCCCCAAGCGGCGCACCGACGTCTTGAGTTCGTGCATGCGCGCCTCGGTAAACGGTCGCGGGTGCGAACCCGCCTTGATCGCCGCGTTTTCGGCCGGAAGTCCGAACGAGTCGAAGCCGTAGGGCGAGAGTACCGCCTTGCCCAGCATGGTTTGATAACGGACCACCAGGTCGCCAAAGACGTAGTTGCGCACGTGTCCCTGGTGGGCGTAGCCCGAGGGATAGGGGTACATGCACACGGCGTAGTACCGCTCGCGCGGATCGTCGTTGTCCACCTCATAGGTGCCTTCGTCCAGCCAACGCGCCTGCCACTTCTCCTCGATAGCCACGACGTCAAAGGGGCGGTTCATTAGGACATTCTAGGGAAATTTCGCTCTAACCTTCTCGACGGGGAGGTCCGATGCCAGACCCAACGTACGTACTCGTCCACGGCGGTTGGGGCGGCGCATGGGTCTGGCGTGACCTCGGCGCTGAGCTCACTCGCCGGGAGGTGGCTTGGACTGCAGTCGACCTCCCCTCCTCCACGCACGGCGCACATCCCAATACGTTCCTGTCCGACGACGCGCGCGAAGTCGCGGCCGTGGCGAACGCGGAGGGCCCCGTGGTGCTGGTCGGACATAGTTACGGCGGTGCCGTGCTGTGCGAAGTGGCCCAGGACGTGGCGGACCTGCAACGACTCGTCTACGTCGCCGCGCTCGTTCCGCTACTGGGCGAGAGCGCGACCGAAGCGACTCGCGAAGTACGGGCGCGCACCCTCTTAGATGAGGCGATTCAGGTGGAGGGTGACTTTCTTACTCTGGACCCGGCCCTCGCGAAGAACGCCCTGTATCAGGACTGCGATGAGGAGACTGCCGACTGGGCGCTGACCCAACTCACCGCTCAGACGATCGCGAGTTTTCGCAGCCCGCGAAGTTCCTTCGAGGTCGACGTCCCCTCCTACTACGTGAGATGCACGCTCGACAACGCCGTCGACCTCAGTGTCCAGGAGCTAATGGCCGCGCGCTGCAGCGAGTTCGCCACTCTCGAAAGCGGCCACTCCCCCATGTTCTCCATGCCTGAGGCGCTCTGCGATCTCATCTTGGCCGCCACTTGATCGGCTCGCCAAATGAGATCCGACCTTCTCGCCGACTACCTGTTGAGTTTGCCTGAAACGAGAGAGGAGCAGCCCTTTGGTCCTGACGTCGACGTGTACAAAGTGGCGGGAAAGATCTTCGCCATTTTCTCGCCCGACACCAATCCGCGACGCATCTCACTCAAATGCGATCCCATCCTCGCCATCGAACTTCGTCAGGAGTATGACGCAGTCAATCCGGGCTATCACCTGAACAAGAATCACTGGAATACGGTGACACTTGATGGCACCGTTCACACGCACCAGTTGAAGTCGATGATTCGGCACTCGTACGAGCAGGTCGTGTTGGGCTTGCCAAAGTCCGTGCGCGAAAGACTGGCTGGCGACGTTTGACCTACTCGGTCATTCGATTAATGGCCGACACTGCCGAGGCTGCCTAAGGGACCCAACTGCTAACATCGGAAGACCTTTTGGGGGTATAGCTCAGCTGGTAGAGCACTTGCATGGCATGCAAGGGGTCAGGGGTTCGAATCCCCTTACCTCCACGAACCAAACGCCTTATTTCTGAGGGATTTTCGAGATTTCGCTTTCCAGAATTCCTCCGATTTGGCCCTCACTTCAGCAGTTACTTCAGCAGTTGAGTATTGCGCGACCGTTGGATCATCAGCTA
>DATJUR010000055.1:0-12670 GCA_035502215.1 Acidimicrobiales bacterium
GTACGAGAGCGACTTCGTCGCCGGTGACAGTGCGGTATCCGTGGACGATGACGCCAAGACCATTGACATCACGATTGAGTCGGTCGAAGAAGACTCCTCGCTCAGCGTTCGACTGACGCGCGAGTGGGCCGGGGGTCTCGCCATCGCCATCGCCCGCCTGGTCGAAGCGGGTCGGCCGCTGTGCCCTCTGTGCGGCGGCCCTCTCGATCCCCAGGGCCACGACTGTCCGCGCACCAACGGACACCGCGCTCCAATTCGCTAACCGTGGAGCGAGACGAACAGCGCGCGCTACTGGCCCACGGCGAGATCTCGGTCGAGGGCCGCGTGGCGGGATCCTCAAACCACGCGCTGTTGGTGAGCGTGACGTTGGGCACCGCCAGTGGGCTCGCCTGCTACAAGTCGGAGGCGGGTGAACGTCCCCTGTGGGACTTTCCCGACGGCCTGTGGCGTCGAGAGGTCGCGGCCTACGAACTCGACGTCCAGCTCGGCACCGATCTCGTGCCCACCACGGTGGGTCGCGACGACGCGCCCTTTGGACCGGGATCGCTGCAGTGGTGGGTGGACGACAACCAAGAGGATCACTACTTCACCCTGCGCGAGCGACGCGAGTTTCACCACTGGTTCGCACGCCTGGCCGCCTTTGACGTCGTCGCGAACAACGCCGATCGCAAGTCGGGTCACGTCCTCTATGACAACCATCGCCTCTGGGCAATCGACAACGGACTGTGCTTTCACGAAGAGGACAAGTTGCGCACGGTCATCTGGGAGTACGCCGGCATGCAAGTCGAGGCGCACCTGCTCGAGCGCATCGATCGCTTCGCCAAGGGCGCGGTGGGCGCGGTGGCCCGGTGGCTCAATCCGAGTGAGCTCGCGCTGGCTCAGCTGCGCGCCCACGGGCTGGTCGAAAACGCCCTGTACCCTGAGCCCGACGCGGACGCCGACTGGCCCCCGTACCCCTGGCCGTTGATCTAGGAAGGCACCTCGAGGCCGGCGTAGCTCTGGGTGGGACCCGATTCGAGCATGAACAGCGAGACGATCGTACCCAGGCCAAAGAAGAGGGCCGCCCACCAAAACGCCACCGAGTAGCCGTGAACGACGGCCTGGGGCGTCTGGGACGGGTTCTCGCCCGCCGAGTCGAGGGCCCGCATGGTCACCGTGACCGCGATCGTGTTGAGCAGTGCCGTGCCGATGGAGCCGCCGATCTGTTGAAAGGTGTTGACCGTCGCCGACGCCGCGCCCGCGTCGTCGGGCTTGACGCCCGAGGTCGCGCTGGCGATCGCGGGGGCAAAGATCAGCCCCAGGCCCAGGCCCGTCACCAGCAGGCCCGGCAACACGTGTCCCCAGTAGTCCAGGTTCACCGGCACGCGGGTAAAGAGCACCATGCCCATGGTCGCCAGCGCCATGCCGGTGGGCACGAGCGGGCGAGGGCCGGTGCGAGCGAGCAGGCGGCCGCTCGCGAACGCACCCGACAAGCTAATGGCGATGACCAGTGGCATAAAGGCAAAGCCCGTGCGCAGAGGCGAGAAGTGAAGGGTCTCTTCTAAGTAGTACGAGAGCAGCAAGAAGACGGCGTACAGACTGACCGAGGTGAGTAACAAGGCGATCAGCGAACCGCCCCGGGTGCGATTCATCACAATGCGCAGCGGCAGCAACGGATGGTCGCTGCGCTTCTGCCACCAGACGAAGGCCACCAGAATCAACACGCCCAGGGTGATCGACCCCCAGGTCACGACATTGCCCCAGCCCGACATCCACGCGTGGCTGAACCCGTAGACGATGGCAAAGAGCCCGACACTGCCGAGCAATGTCCCGGGCACGTCCAGTCGAGTGCGATCGGGACTGCGTCCGCCCGGCACGAAGAAGGCCACGCCCACCACGGCCACGGCAGCAAAGATGAGGTTGATGTAGAGGCACCAGCGCCACGAGGCCCACTGGGTGAGCGCCCCACCCAGCAGCAGTCCGATCGCGGCGCCCGATCCGCCGATGATCCCAAAAATCGCGAATGCCTTGGCGCGGGCTTTGGACTCGCTGAACGTGACCGAGAGCGTGGCCAGAGCCGCGGGCGCTAACAGCGCGCCAAAGAGCCCTTGGACCGCGCGCGCTGAGACCAGCATGTCAAAACTGGTGGCCGCGCCACCGAGGGCCGACGCGAGGGCGAAGCCACCTAGGCCCACGTACAGCGCACTGCGCCGTCCCCACAGGTCGCTCAGTCGTCCCCCGAGCAACATGAGCGAGCCGAACGCCAGAGCGTAGGCCGTCACCACCCACTGGCGGTTGCCGGCTGAAAAGTGCAACGAGAGCTGGGCACGGGGAAGCGCAATGTTGATCACCGTCGCGTCCAACAGCACCATCAGCTGGGTCAGACCCAAGACGGAGAGCGTCCACCAACGTCGTGTCCGCGCGTGCTCAGCCATATCCCCCCGCCCGTGCGCCGTCAACGAGCACGTCTTCTATCTTTGCCCCCCGCAGGGACTAACTACGACCTTTTAACGAGTCGATTAACGCTGGCACGACCTTGTGCACGTCACCGACGATTCCCAGATCCGCGATCTGAAAGATCGGCGCGTCCGGGTCCTTGTTGATGGCCACAATGTTCTTAGAGCCCTTCATGCCAACCATGTGCTGGGTGGCGCCCGAGATGCCACAGGCGATATACACGAGCGGCTTGACGGTCTTGCCGGTCTGGCCGACTTGGTGGGAGTAGGGCACCCAGCCGGCGTCCACGATGGCTCGACTGGCGCCCGCGGCTCCGTGGAGAAGCGTGGCGAGCTCTTCGACGAGAGCGTAGGAGTCCGCGCTCCCGAGGCCCCGCCCACCCGAGACGACGACCGTCGCCTCTTCCAGTTTGGGTCCCGTGCGCTCTTCAACGTGCGAGGTCACGATGATCGCACCCCCACTCGTGCCGGAATCTCCTGGGGCCGCTTCGACGACGGTGGCGGGCGCTCCCCCCGCGGGCTCGGCCGCGAAGGACTTTGCGCGTACCAGGATGATGCCGGGTCCATCGCCCGTGAACCGTGCTTTGACGTTCAGCGAACCACCGAAAACCGGATGTTCGGTGACCAGTACGCCTTCGTCGCGTAGTCCGGTGACGTTGGCCAGGACCGGTCGGTCCAGGCGAGCCGACAGACGACCGGCGATGTCGCGTCCGTCATAACTGGTCGGAACGAGAATGGCCTGAGGCGCCCCCTCGCGCTCCGCGAGGGACGCAATGGCGCGGGCCACGGGTACTCCGGGCAGTCCGCCCTTGAGGTCGCCGACGTCATAGAGGGTCGTCGCTCCATAGTCACCAGCCTGAGCGGCGAGAAGCGCCCCCTCACCCCAGGTAATGGCCGACACGTTGTCGCTCAACGCTCGCGCCAAACTCAGTAGCTCCAACGAGGTTGTCGTAAAGGTGTCACCGCTGGGTTCGGCAACGACCCACAGGCTCGTAACTGTCATCGATTTCTCCTAGAGGACCTTGATGGACTCGAGGAACGCGATGACCTTTGCGGCCCCGTCGCCCTCGTCGACGTACTTCTCGCCCGACTGACGGCTTTCGGCCGCCTCAATCGAGGTGATCTCTTCACGCGCTCCCTCGGCCCCGACGCGTGACGCGAGGGCGAGGTCGGCCACGCTCAGTATCTCGAGTGGCTTGGACTTGGCGGCCATGATGCCCTTAAAGGAGGCGTAGCGAGGTTCCACGACGCCGGCCGTCACGGTCACCAGGGCGGGCAGCGATACCGAAACCTCGTCGTAGCCGGCCTCGGTCTGGCGACTCACCTGAAGAGTCGTACCCTCGACGTTCACGGCCTTGGCGAAGGTGATCGAGGGCAGACCCAGGAGTTCAGCGAGCTGCACTGGCATCGTGCCGGTGTAGCCATCCGAGGACTCGGTGGCGGCGAGCACGAGGTCAAAGGGCTCTCGAGCGATCACCGCGGCGAGCACCTTGGCCGTGGTGAGCGCGTCACTGCCGCGCAGCGAGTCATCGCTCACGATCACGGCCTTGCTCGCGCCCATGGCCAGGGCGTTGCGCAGGCCCGCCACGTCGCTGGCCGAGCCCATCGACACGACGGTGACCTCGCCGCCGCCAGCTTTGTCGACCAGCTGGAGAGCCATCTCCACCCCGTAGGTGTCGGACTCGTCGAGGATGAGTTTGCCCGAGCGGTTGAGGTTATTCGAGGGATCGAACGATTGGGGGGCCGCCGGGTCGGGAATCTGCTTGACGCACACGACGATATTCATAGAGATCCAATCTAGGCGATGCCCGAGCGCGCCTACTTTGTCCGAGCGGCGCCTGAACTCACGCAACGGGCCTGAGTATCTCGAGAGCGAGGGCGGGCTCGTCGGTGATCACGCTCCGCACACCGAGGCGTCCCATCGCGGCGAGGTCTCGAGGCGAGTTCACGGTCCACACGTTAAGAGCGAGGCCCAGCTCATCGGCTCGACGCTTGAGCTCGGCGTTGACCAGTGACACGTGGGGATGCACGGCGTTGAATCCAGCGGCGTGGGCGACCTCCAACGAGTCGCCAAGTGAGCGCTGAACCAACCACCCGAGGTCGACCGACTTACTCTGTGCCCGCACCGCCTCACAGGTAGCGAGATCAAAGCACGAGATGATCACGGCCGTCTCGGGGGCTGAGTCGATGCAGGCCAACACGTCGCGAACCACCGAGCCCGCGGGGTCATATCCGGGCTCCTCGGGCGAGTTCTTGATCTCGATGTTGACACACATACCTGAGGTCACGCCCAGTGACTCTTCGAGTGTCGGCACGAAGCCCGGCAGGTCGCGGGCCGGGGTCTGGGCGATGGTCATGAACTCAACGACGGGGTCGTGATGCACCACCAGGATCCCATCGCGGGTCCGTCGAACGTCCAACTCCACCCCCTGAACCCCCATTTCTTTGGCCTCGCGAAAGGACTCCAGGGTGTTATCTCGCACGTGGAAGTGGGCTCCTCGATGGGCCAGCACGTCGGTCACGACGCCAGCATCCCACTCGACCAGGGCCTATATGGTTCATTGCTCGGGTCCATCGAGAAAATTCGCTTGATATTTTTCTGATTCACCAGTAAAATTCCACCCGCGCGTAGGTTAATTTTCCAAGAATTCACGCTACGTCCCCCCAAGCCACGAAGGAACTTTGCATGTCGTTAATTTGGAACCGCACCCACGCCTGGGACGACGCGGACTGGCGCAGTACGGCCGCCTGTCGCGACACCGAACCCGAGCTGTTCTTCCCGGTGGGCACGACGGGAATGGCGACTGACCAAATCGAATCAGCCAAGCGCGTCTGTGACCACTGTGACGCTCAAAAGGCCTGTCTGGAGTTTGCGCTGGCGACCAACCAGGAGTCGGGCGTGTGGGGTGGCACGACCGAAGACGAGCGGCGCAAGCTACGCAAGCAGTGGCTCGCGGCTCGCCGACGCGCGAGTCTGAAGAACTAGAGGCGCGCGCTCAGGGGCACCGATACCCGCACGTACGTGCCCCCGCCCTCATCAGGCGCGAGCGAGTTCATCTCGATCTCTCCGTAGAGCTGGGCGCGAATAAGGTCCCGCACGATGGATAGGCCAAGACTGGTGGGAACCTCCAAGGAGAAGCCCTCCCCCAGCCCGCGACCATTGTCGCGAATCTCCGCGATGGCGTGGGCGTCCTCTTGCCACAGATTGAGCGTCACGACGCCGACAAACTCGCCGCGGGGGTCGTCGACGTCGCTAAAGGCGTGCTCGACGGCGTTGGTGAGCAGCTCGGCGAGCGCGACCGCCAAGGGCGTCGCGAGGTCGGTCGAGAGCACACCGAGTTCGCCGTTCACCACGATCTCGACGGGATGCGGCGCGATGTTCGTATCTTCGACCAGCTCCACCAGCGAGCGAACGATCTCATCAAAGACGACCTCTTCACCCGGCTCGCGAGAGAGCACCTCGTGCACCACCGCGATGGAGCGCACCCTTCGTTCGGCTTCGTGAAGGGCGATGCGGGTCTCTTCTTGGTCGCTACGTCTCGCCTGAAGACTCAAGAGCGATGAGATCGTCTGGAGGTTGTTCTTGACGCGATGGTGCACTTCGCGCACCGCCGCCTCTTTGTTCAGCACCATACGGTTGAGTTGGCGAATGTCCGACACGTCGCGCACGAGAGTCAAAACTCCCGTCACGCCACGACGCGCGATCAGCGGGACGCCGTGAAAGAGAATCGCGACGTCGTGGTCGCGGTCGATCTCTTCGATCGCGGGAATGCCGAACTCCAGCGAACGCTCGATCGCGCGGACCCGAAGGCCCACGTCCGCGAAGCTGCGCCCCTCGGTTGAGGTATAGATTCCCAGGCGGTGCAGCGCGTTAAAGGCGTTCGGCGTCGCAAACTCCACTCGCCCGGCCTCGTCGATGAGGATGACCCCGTCACCGACCCGCGGAAGTCCCGGCCCCGCCACGACATCTTCGCGATAGGGAAACGTGGACTCAGACACCATGTCGCACAGCCGCTCGAACACCGACAGATACGGCTGTTCGAATAGCGAGGCCGAGCCGCGCAGGTGGCCCTGAAGTCTCACCATCACGGCGACGACCTCGCCGCGAAACCTCACCGGAATGCACCACACCGGAACAAGCTCCTTCAAGGGCGCGACGGCCAGTTCCCCCACGATGCGCGTGCCGCGGCGCCACGCGTCGCGCACCAAGAGCCACTCGTCGACGCGATGCACACTGCCCACCAGGTCGGCCACGATCAAGGTGGTGCGGTTATTCGGGCGCATCTGACCCAGCACGATGAAGTGCTCGTCGTCTCGGCCGTCCTCATTGACCTTGGCCATCAAGAGCATGTCGGAGAACGACAGGTCGGCCAGGAGCGACCACGAGGCGATCAGGCGCAACAGATGATCGATCGTGGGCTCGTCGAGGGAGGTCTGCGCCTCGGCGAGTTCGGCGAGCGTGGCCACTACGGGGCTCTTAGGGGAATCATCTCGCGCGTACGGCGAGTGTAGGAAGCCAACTGGTGCACGCCGCGCGCCTCGAGCATCTCCGCTAGGTCGTTGGCCCGCTCCCCGACGCGCTCGAGTCGATGGGCGTCCGAGGCCGTGGTGAACGTCACCCCCGCCGCCACGAGGCGATCCAAGAACCCCTCGGCGGGGTACTGCTCCTGGATGGGCTTTTTCCAGCCGGCCGAGGAACACTCCATCGAGATGTCGACTCGCGCCGCGGACTCCGCCATCGCGTCCCAGGCGTCACTGGGTCGTCTCGCGAGGTATCCCGCCACCTTGATGAGGTCCGGGTGAGCGAGCACGTCCACGGCGTGTGAGGCACACAGTTCATCGAGGGCTACCGAGTAGTCGCGCCAACACTGGTCAACGTCTCGCAGCGTCCACTCGTGCATGTTGACCTCGCTGTCGATGTCGTCGAGCTGCCAGGTACCCAACCAGTGCACGGAGCCGATCAGCACGTCGAAGGGGTACTGGGCAAGCAGCGCGGACACCTGGTCCATCTGGTCGCGATAGAAGTCCACCTCCAGACCGATCTTGACCGGCAGCCCCTCGTCTTTGGCGCGCTGGGCCAAGGTGACGTACTCCTCCAGTGAGTTGCGCGCGTGAAAGTCCCAATACTCGGCCATGGTCACACTGGTGGGCTCGTGGCCGTACTTGAGCCAGAACGGCCCCACGACCGAGGCGACGTCGACAAAGCGGTGCGAGTGCTCGGTGAGGGCGAGTTCGCTCACCCTGTGTCGAGCGGCCTCCTCGCAGTACTGGGCGATCTGATCGATCGCGAACCACACCGATGACTCCGAGTGGGGCCACAGGTGCAGGTGGTAGTCGATCACGAAGGCTTAGGCAGCGCCGAATCCGACGACGCGATCGCTCGCCGACGTGCCGAGTTCGACGTAGGCGATGCGACTCGCTGGCACCCCGACGCGACGGCCTCGGCGATCGGTCAGCCACAGCACGCTGTCCCCGCCCAGAGCCGCCTCGACGTCCTTCATGATCTGGTCGCGATCGGCGTCGACGGGCAGTTCCACGTCGATCTCCTTCATTGACTGGACGATGCCGATACGAATATCCATAACCATTCTCCTAAGCGAGACAACTACGCCAATGCTATGGCCCTCTGGGATACTTAAAAACGTGAGCGCAGAACCGGTCTCGGAGCGAGCCCGTCAGTGGGCCGCCACCATGGAGGGCTACGAGGGCGCGAGCGACGACGTCACGGTCGCGCATCGAAACTCCACGGCCTCGATCGGCCGGCCGGTGCCCGGACGTCCCTCGCTCGCCGGTGCGCGCGCCGCGAGAGAAGAGCAACTCGACGCCCTCATGGTGCCCGGCGCCACGCGCAGTTACGGTGCGGGACAGCGCGAGCGCGAAGAAGAGCCCGATGAGTACCGCACGTGCTTTGAGCGGGACCGGGACCGGATCCTGCACTCCAGTGCCTTTCGCCGCCTCGCGGGCAAGACGCAGGTCTTTATCTTTCCCGATGACCACCTGCGCACACGGCTCACTCACGCTCTGGAGGTCGCCCAAGTGGCAACCGGGATTGCTCGGCCCCTTGGTCTCAACGTAGACCTCACCGAAGCGATCGCCCTCGGTCACGACTGCGGACACGGACCCGGCGGCCACGCGAGCGAAGAGGCCCTGGATCCCTTCGTGGAGGGCGGATTCGATCACGCCACCTGGGGAGCGGACGTGTCCCTCGCTCCCCTGAATCTCTGTCTCGAGACCCTCGACGGGGTTCGCAACCACTCGTGGTCACGGCCCGCACCGCTGACGCCCGAAGGAGAAGTCGTCTCGTGGGCGGATCGCATCGCGTATGTCTGTCACGACTTCGAAGACGCGGTCTCGGTGGGCATCGTGGATCCCGACGAATTGCCCGCGATCGTGCGCGAGCGCGCCGGCGTGCAGCGCCGCCAACAACTCGGCACGTTCATCAACGCGGTCCTCGGTACCGTGCGCGACACTGGCGTGATCGGCATGGACGCGAGCCACGGTGAAGCGCTGGCAGCTTTTCGCGCCTTTAACTACGACGCGATCTACCTGCGTGACGCCTCGCGCCAGCAGGGTTCGGCCGTCGTGGGCATGCTGCGCGCTCTGGTGGAGTACTACAGCGAGCACCCCCACGCCATCCCCGACGTCGCCGATCGCCACGAGACGCCCGACAGCGCCCTCGCGTTGCACGACGCCGTGGCGTACGTCGCGGGCATGACGGATCGCTACGCGTGTCGCCAGGCCATGAGTGCGCTGGGGTGGTCGGCGGACCGACTGCCCAACGGCCTTGACCGCTAGGGGCGGCCTAGGGCTTCGTGGCGGCCATGAGGTCGAAGCGCATGGGCGCGCCGCCACGCATCCAGTCCAGGCGTAGCTCGGTGGTGCGCACGGCCGAGCGTTCGTGGGTCAGGATCCAGAACTTGTTCGCGCGCACCGCGTCCTCGACGGCCTCGGCCACGATGTTCGCGTCGATGCCCGCGTTGACCGCCTGACTGGCCATGTCGGCGATCATCTGGGCGGCGGGTTCGTCGTTGTAGCCCGAGATCTCTACGGGCATGTTGCGCGCCGACTCGTGGATCCTGGTGCGCACGAAGCCCGGACACAGCACCGAGACCCCCACGCTCGATCCGCGCAGAGCCAGTTCGTGAAACAGCGACTCGCTCAGTCCCACGACGCCAAACTTCGCCGCACAGTAGGGACCCATTCCCGGCGCCCCGCCCAGACCCGCCAGCGACGCCGTATTGACGATATGCCCCTCGTTCTGCTCGAGCAACCCCGGCAGGAACGCGTTGACGCCATGGATCACGCCGAACAGGTCGACGTCGATGACCCAGCGCCACACACTGGTGGGCGTTCCAATCGTCGCCCCCGAGGCGACGCCGGCGTTGTTAAAGACCACGTGCACGGCCCCAAACTCGGCCAGGGCCGCGTCGCGCAGCGCCTCGAGGTCCTCTTCTTTGGTCACGTCGGTGGCGAGTCCGATGGCCGCAGCGTTCTTAGCGCGCAAGGTCTCGACGACGCCCGCGAGCGTCTCGGCCTCGATGTCACCGAGCACCAGGCGCGCGCCGGACGCGGCCAGCTTCTTTGCGGTCGCCAGACCAATGCCGCTCGCTCCGCCGGTGATGACCGCGGTCTTTCCTGCTATTTCCATCGGACCCCCCTTACGGCGCTAGACCAGCTTGAGTTCTTGACGATAGACCCGTGACGGCCCCTGGGCGGCGACGCGCTGGGCGAGGGCCACGAAAGCTTGCGCGGCCGGTGAGTCCGGCGAGGTCACCACGAGCGGATCACCCAGGTCGCCACCGAGGCGCAGGGACGCTTCGAGGGGTATCTGGGCGAGGAGTGTCACGCCCAGCTCGCGCGCGAGTTGCTCTCCGCCTCCCGCGCCAAAAATCTCATAGCGCGTACCGTCGTCGCCCACGAACCAGCTCATGTTCTCAATCACCCCGCGCACCGCCAGTTTGAGCTTGCGCGCGGCGTAGGCCGAACGTTGCGCGACACGCTGGGCCGCCGCCTGGGGGGTTGTCACGACGTACATCTCGATGCGCGGCAGGATCTCGGACAAGGTGAGAGCGACGTCGCCCGTTCCGGGGGGCATGTCAATCAACAAGAAGTCAGGCTCATCCCACCACGCCTCGGTCACGAGCTGTTCGATGGCCTTATGCAGCATCGGGCCGCGCCAGATAACCGGCTGGGCGTCGTCCACGAAGTAGCCCATCGACAAACAACGCACCCCGTGCACCAGCGTGGGGATGACGGTATCGCCCAGCACGATCGGATCGTTCGTCGCGCCCAGCATCTTGGGCAGCGAGAACCCATAGACGTCGGCGTCCAGCACGCCCACCGAGTGTCCGGCGCGCGCCAGTGCGATGGCGAGGTTGACGGTCACCGAAGACTTGCCCACTCCTCCCTTGCCCGAGGAGATACCCAGCACGCGGGTCTTGGAGAGTCGGTCCAGGAACTTGGGGCCGGCCGGGGACTCGTGGGCGTGCCCGCCGTGTTCGCCGGGGCCGCTCATGGCTCCGCGCAGAAAGTTGCGGAGAGCGAGTCGACCCTCGTCGTCCATCGTGCGCACCACGACCTCAGCCCCGGGTGCCTTGGCGAGAACCGCCTCGCGCAAGGTGTCGAGGTGGGGCCAGTTGGTAACTGGAAGGACCAGCTCGACGCGAATCTGGCCCGCCTCCTCGCTCACCGCGCCGAGAAACCCCAGTTCGTCCAGCGAACGAACCAGCTGCGGCTCTTCAATGGCGGCGAGGTCGTCGCGCAGGTGGGGGTCGAGGGTCACGAAAGTCCTTTAGTTCGGCCCACCGAGGTTACCGTCGGCGACCAGCCGCTCACCCGTAAACTTCGCTTGTGAGCGCAAGCAGTGACAGTGAACTGGACCCGGCCCTCTTCGCGGCCACCGTCACCAGCCTGGCGCACTCATTCGGCGACAGCACCCGGCGCAAGGTCTACTTCTATCTTCGCGACAACCCGGGCGCCACGGCCGCGGAACTCGCCTCACACTGCGACGTGCACGCCAACGTCGTTCGCCACCACCTCGAGCGCCTCACCGAAGGCGGCTACGTCACGTTCGACAACGTGCGCAAGACGACCGTGGGACGCCCGGCCAAGGGCTACCGGGTCATCGACGAGAACGTCGTCATGGAGGGATCTCTGCGACGCGATGCTCTCCTCGTGGCCCTCTTGGAGATGGCCCTCGAGCGCCTCGGACCCGATGCCTCCGAGAGAATGGCCCACGACGTGGGCTTCGAGTACGGCCGGGTCCTGACCGAGTCGAGCGGCCAAGGCGAGTGCACCAAGACCGTGAAGAGTGCCATGGCCTCGATCGCGGGCTTGCTGACCGCGCACGGATTCAGCGCACGTGTCGAAGAGACCGAGTCAACGAGCTCGGTCGTCTCAGAGAACTGTCCCTTTGGCAGCGCCGCCCAGCATCACCCGGTGCTCTGCGCGGTCGATCGCGGACTGATCGCGGGCATGCTCGAGGGCCTGGGCGCCGAACGAACCACGGTCACCTTGACGTCCAAAGCCATGGGTGACGAGACCTGCAGCGTCACGGCGTGACCTAGCTGGTCGGGAGTTTGAGCGCCAGCAGAAACGGTCGGGCAACCGCGAGCTGAGCACTCGAGGGATGCAGGTCCAAGAACAACTTGAACTCGGTCTTGGCGAGAGCCTTGTTGCCCGGAGTGGAGTCGGCCACGATCGCGTAGTACAGGCGTGGCGCCGGGTCCTGGGGGCCATAGGTGATGGCCTCGCGCAGGTCGCGGACCCCAATCGAAACCAGGGTGGGGTTTGTCGCCGAGCTACCCGCTGAGAAGTCCAGCCACCCCGTCTCGGTGAGGGCCGCGACGTTCTTCGGGGAGAGGGCGAGCACGTTCTGGTAGGCCTGGAGGGCCGCGGAGACGTTGCCATCGGCCACGTCGCTCTGGGCGTCATTCAGATCCTGGGTGACCTGCTGGGCCCCCGAGAGCGAGACGTTGCCAGTGATCTGTCCGCCCGACTGGCGCAATGAGAGAGAGGAGTAGATCACGACCACCACGACGACCAGTACACAGATGATGGCCAACACCAGCAGGGAGGTTCGCCGATGCGGGTTGCGCGCGGCCGAGGGAGTGCTCAGGTTGCTCAGCTCCTGGCGCAATCGCGAGAGAGCCAACTCCTCGCGCGCCTCGATGGTCGCGGCCTGGAGGGGCGTGAGCTCTCCGGCCGCGAGCTCACGCTGGGCGTCGGCCAGAGAC
>DATJUR010000056.1:0-7777 GCA_035502215.1 Acidimicrobiales bacterium
CGCCGATGAAGACATTTCCCATCATTCGCGACCTGGTCACCGACGTGTCGTTCAACTACGTCCAGGCCGCCAAGGTGCCCGCCCTGTTACCGCCGCCGATGCCCGAGGGCGGGTATCGGATGTACCAAGAGGACGTGGCGCGCGGCCAAGAGTTCCGAAAGTGCATCGAGTGCTTCATGTGCCAAGACGTCTGCCACGTGATCCGCGACCACGAGGAGAACAAGACCAACTACGCCGGACCGCGCTTCTTTATCCGGTACGCCGAACTGGAGATGCACCCCCTCGACACCAATGACCGGCGGGACCTCATTCGTGAGGACATGGGACTGGGTTACTGCAACATCACCAAGTGCTGCACCGAGGTCTGCCCCGAACACATCAAGATCACCGACAACGCCATCATCCCGCTAAAGGAACGTGTCGTCGACGCCCACTACGACCCCCTCGCGTGGTTAGGGCGCGCCATCCGCCGCAAGCCCAAGAAAACCGCCCAACAGGCTGACGTGCAGCCCGCGCCCTAGTGAGTGAGTTCCTGTCGGAGGCGTGGTTCGCTGCCTTGGGCGACACCTTGCGCGCGGCAGGTCCTCCCCCCGCCGACGAAGCAGTAGAGGGCCTGCGCTACGTCGTAGAGCTCATTGATGGGCCTACCACTCTGCCTCAGGCGCTCACCTTTGCGGTCAATCCCGACGGCGTGAGCGTGAGCGCCGGCAATCGCGAAGATGCGGACGCGGTGATCGCGATTGACTACGACGACGCTTTGGCGCTGGCCAATGGGTCCCTCACCGCCGCTCACGCGGTGCGCGACGGACGGCTCAAAATTCGCGGTGACGTGCATGGACTGGTGCCACTCCTGGAGTGGTTGCTCGGCGCTCGTTCCGTGTAGCGAACCCCACTGGCGACACTCAAGAGTCCTCGTGACGCGTCGCACGGACGCCCGGGGCCGCTCTCCGGTAGTCGTCATCGACTGCAACACGCCCTGGCGCGGTCCATCTAATGAGCGACGACCCGTGGTCGGGCTGTAGGACTAGATGAGCCCGAGGTTGCGCACCTCGTCGCGCTCGGCGATCAATTCTTCAGTGGTGATCGCGATGCGCTCCTTCGCGAAAGCGTCGAGCTCAAAGCCCTCCTTGACCTTCCACGATCCCGCGCCGTCCGAAGTAACCGGGTAGCCGAAAGTGAGACCCTCGGGCACGCCATACTCTCCGTGGCTGGTGACCGCCACCGATGCGCAATCGTCATCGGGTGTGGCGTTCACCAGGCTGCGCACCGTGTCGATCGCCGCACTCGCCGCCGACGCCGCCGACGAGAGCCCGCGCGCTTCGATGATTGCTGCACCGCGCTTTTGGACCGTCGTGATGAACTCGCCCTCGAGCCACTTCTGGTCGTCGATGACTTCGGTGGTTGTCGTTCCCCCGATGGTCGAGTTGGCGAAGTCGGGAAACTGGGTGGCCGAGTGGTTGCCCCAGATGGCGAGATTCTTCACTTCAACCACGGGTCGATTCGAGCGCTGGGCCAACTGAGCCACCGCGCGATTCTGGTCGAGGCGCGTCATGGCAAACCACCGATCTTCGGGCACCTCGCGGGCGTTGGATCTCGCGATGAGACAGTTCGTGTTGCACGGGTTCCCCACCACCAGCACGCGCACGTCGCTCGCGGCGTGGGCGGCGATCGCGCGCCCCTGGGGCTGGAAGATCCCACCGTTGATGTTGAGCAGGTCGCCACGCTCCATGCCGGCCTTTCGCGGGATCGATCCCACGAGCAGCGCCCAGTTGGTCCCCTCGAAGGCGTGACCTACGTCACTCGTGGCCTCGAGACTCGCCAGGAGAGGAAACGCGCAGTCGTCGAGTTCCATTACGACGCCCTGCAGTGACTTCATAGCCGGCTCGATCTCGAGCAGGCGCAGCGCGACCGGCACGTGTGGCCCAAAGAGGTCGCCCGACGCGATGCGAAACAGCAGGCTGTAACCGATTTGTCCGGCGGCGCCGGTCACGGTGACGTTGACGGGGGTGGTCATAAGTCTCCTTTGGGTTAGAGGCGCTCGACAATGGCGGCGGCGAACTCCGAACACTTGACCTCGGTCGCGCCCTCCATGAGGCGCGCGAAGTCGTAGGTCACAATCTTGTCCGCGATCGTCGCTTCCAACGCGGCAACGATGTCGTTCGCTGCGTCCTGCCAACCCAGGTGCTCGAACATGAGCACGCCCGAGAGCAGCACCGAGCCAGGGTTGACCTTGTCCAGACCGGCGTACTTGGGCGCCGTGCCGTGGGTCGCCTCGAAGATGCCGTGACCGGTGATGTAGTTGATATTGGCGCCGGGTGCGATGCCGATCCCGCCCACCTGGGCGGCGAGGGCGTCCGAGAGGTAGTCGCCGTTGAGATTTGTCGTCGCGATGACATCGAACTCACTCGCCCGGGTGAGGGCTTGCTGAAACGCGATGTCGGCGATGACGTCCTTGACGAGCAGTTTGTCGCCGGGCTTGCCATCGCAGTCGTCCCAGCCCACGGCCACCTCAGAGAACTCGTCTCGCACCAGCTCATAGCCCCACTTGCGAAATGCACCCTCGGTGAACTTCTGGATATTGCCCTTGTGCACGAGGGTTACCGACGAACGATCGTGAGCGAGGGCGTAGTTGATCGCCGCGCGGATGAGGCGTTCGGAACCGAACTTCGAGATCGGCTTGATGCCGATGCCACTCATTTCGCGGATGTCCCAGCCAAAGGCGTCGTGCAGGAAGGAGCGCAACCGCTTGGCCTGCTCCGTGCCTGCTTCGAGCTCGAGGCCGGCGTACACGTCCTCGGTGTTCTCGCGGAAGATCACCATGTCGACCAACTCGGGGTGTAGCACGGGCGAAGGCACGCCTTGAAACCAGCGCACGGGTCGCAGGCACACGTAGAGGTCAAGGATCTGGCGCAACGCCACGTTCAAGGAGCGAAACCCCCCGCCCACCGGTGTCGTGAGAGGTCCCTTGATGCCGATGAGGTACTCACGAAAGACCGTGATGGTCTCCTCGGGCAGCCAATCCCCTGTCTCGTCAAAGGCCTTCTGGCCAGCGAGTACTTCTTTCCACTCGATGGTCTTGGAGTACTTCTTAGCGGCCGCGTCCAGGACCAATTTCGCGGCCGGCCAGATGTCGACTCCAGTACCATCGCCCTCAATAAAGGGGATTATGGGGTTGTCCGAGACGTCTAGACGGCCCTCGGCACTCATCGTTATCTTTTCTGGCATACGGACATCCTAGGTACATTTTTCGCGGCCACTTTTGGGCCGAGGGGTGTCTCAGGCGAAGAGCGCCCGGTGGATTTCCTGGGTCGCGGTGGAGCGATTCAGGGTATAGAAGTGCAGCCCCGGCACACCCGCGTCGAGCAGTTCGCGACACAGTTCAGTGGCCGCGCGCACGCCCTCATCGCGCACCGCGCTCGGCCCCCCACGTGCGTCGGCGTCCTCTAAACGCCTCACTAGCGAGGAGGGAACCGCCGCGCCCATGGTCGCCATGCGCTTCACGCCGTGCAGAGTCGTCACCGGCATGATGCCGGGCAAGACCGGCTTCTCGACACCCAGTTCACCGAGCTCATCGATCATTCGCGTCCACTCGTGCGCCTCGAAGAAGAACTGGGTCACGGCAAAGTCAGCCACCGCCAACTTTCGAGCGAGGAACAAACGATCCGACGCACGATCCCTCGAGCGCGGATGTCCCTGGGGATGAGCCCCGACGCCGATGCAGAAGTCTCCGGTCTCTCGCACCAGCTCCACTAAGTCCAACGCGTACTCGAACTCCGAGGTGTCCCGGGATCCGTCGGTGGGTAGATCTCCGCCCAAGGCCATCACGTTCACCACGCCCGCGTCGAGATAGTTCTTTAAGAGGTCACGCATCTCGTCGCGACGATGACCCACGCAGATGAGGTGCGCCATGGCGGTGATGCGCCCCGCCGACTGGATCTGGGTCACCAGGTTGAAGGTGCGCTGGCGCGACTCACGACCCCCCCGGTAGGTGACCGAGACAAAGGAAGGTTCAAGAGTCGCGAGCTCGTTCAGCGTACGCTCGAGCACCACGCTCTCGTCGTCCGACTTGGGCGGAAAGAACTCGAAGGAGCGAGTCAGGCCCGCGCTCATCAGGTCCGAGACCGATGAAGAACGGCTACGCACGACCGAAGTCATCCTCGAGTCGCTCGATGTCGTCCTCACCGAAGTAGGTGCCAGTTTGAACCTCGATGAAGACGACTGGCGTCGTCCCTCGGTTCTCGCAGCGGTGCGCCTGACCCCGGCCCACGTCGATACTGGCGCCGGCGGGCACCTCATACTCGACGCCGTCGAGGGTCACGGTGGCCGTGCCGCTCACCACAAACCAGTGCTCGGCGCGCCGTTGGTGGCGCTGATAGCTAAGGCGCTTGCCCGGCTCCACGACGAGACGCTTGACCTTGTGGTCGGCAAAGTCCTCATCGATAACCGTGAACGACCCCCAGGGCCGCTCATCTCGCTCGCGTCCGTGCTCGTCTCGAAGTGTCATGACGCCCTTTCGGCAGCCACCACGGCGTTGTTCAACAGCATGGCACGCGTCATCGGGCCAACGCCACCCAAGCGCGGCGTGATCCAACCCGCCACGTCAACGACGTCGTCGGCGATATCGCTGAGCAGCTTTCGCCCCTCGAACGTCGTGCCCGCTCCCACCACGGCGGCACCGGGCTTGACCATGTCGCGCGTCACCAGTCCTGCGCGCCCGGCCGCCGAGACGATGACGTCGGCACTGCGCACAATCTCGGCAAAGTGCTCCACCCCCGTGTGCACGACGCTGACCGCCGCATTGCAATGCGGGCGGCGCATCGCCAACAGCAATGCGAGCGGTCGGCCGATGGTCAGGCCCCGGCCGATGACGACGACGTGTTGGCCTTCCACGGGCACGTTGTAGGCCGCGAGGAGCTCCACGATGCCGTTGGGTGTGCACGGCAGCGGCCCGGGAGATCCCATCACCAAGCGGCCGAGATTCGTCGGGTGCAGTCCGTCGACGTCCTTTTCGGGACTGACCCGCAGCAGTACTTGCTCGTCGTTGACGCCGTCGGGCAGCGGAAGCTGCACGAGGATCGAGTGGATACGATCGTCGGCGTTGAAACGATCGACAATCTCTTCTATCTCACGTTGGGACGCGTCGACGCCGAGGTGCTCGTCGAAGGAACGGATACCGATCTCGGCGCACTCTTCGATCTTCATCGCCACGTAGCGAACGCTGGAGGGATCGTCACCCACCAGAATCGTGCCCAGACCTGGGGTGCGACCCGCACTGAGGAGCCGCTGGACTCGTTCGGCGAGCTGCATCCTGATGCGAGCCGCCACGGCCTCGCCGTCAAGTAGTCGTGCTGTCATATGTCTCCTAGTGGCGAAAGTGACGCTCGCCGGTCAGCATCATCACGATGCCCGCCCGGTTCGCCGCGTCAATGACGTCCTGATCGCGAATCGAGCCGCCTGGCTGGACCACCGAGGTCACTCCGGCGTTGGTCAGCGACTCCAGGCCATCGGCGAAGGGAAAGAAGGCGTCGGACGCCGCCGCGCCCCCCCGAGCCCGTTCACCGGCTTTCTGCACGGCGATATCGGAGGCGACGACCCGCGACTGCTGTCCCGCGGCGATCCCCACCGCCACCCCGTCGCGGGCGATCACAATGGCGTTCGACGTCGTGCGCGCACAGACCCGCCAGGCCACCACCAAGTCGCTGAGTTGGTCATCGGTGGGCGTCGCGCTCGTGACACAGCGCCACTCGCGAGCGGGCACGAGTATCTCGTCCGCGTTCTGCACGAGCGCCAGCGCGCCGAAGGTTCGTATCGAAAGCCCGAGTGCGTCGGGCGCGGGCGCACTGAGCACTCGAGTGGCCTTTCGTCGAGCGACCAACGTCGCCAGTGCGTCCTCGGAGTAGCCCGCGGCGATAATGACGTCGGCCTGGGGGCCGGCGGCGATGAGGGTGGCCACGTCGTTGTCGACGAAACCGCCCAGGGCGATAACGCCTCCGAACGCGCTCACGGGGTCAGCCGCTAGTGCTCGTTCAAACGCCTCGCCCACCGTCCCCGCGAGTGCGGCACCGGAGGCGTTCGCGTGCTTGATGATGGCCGCGACCTCATGTCCCGGTGCGTCGTGGTTAAGTTCGTGCACGAGCCGCCACGCCGCGTCGGCGTCAAAGAAGTTGAGGTACGACAGGGCGGTGCCCGCGTGCTTGGTGACGTTGTCCCACCATGACTCGTGCCCAAAGAGCCGGTAACGAGCGGCGACCTGATGAGGATTTTCTCCGTACTTGGTCACTTCGGCTCGCTCGAGGGTGACGCGAAGTGTCGCGGGCAACGTGCTCGGCGTGCTCTCGTCAGCGAGAGATCCGGACTCGAACCACTGCGCAATCTGGGCGTCGTACTCCGCGGTGTGCGCGAAGGCGACCCGCGCCAGGTCGTGACGCGTCTCTTCGGTGACCTGGCCGTTCTCAGTGATCTCGGAGATCACCAGTTCATACTGTGACGGGCTCGTCACCGCAGCGACGTGGCGGTAGTTCTTCGCGGCCGCGCGCACCATTGTCGGTCCTCCCACGTCGATCAGATCGACGGAGGGATTCGTCGAGAAGGGATAGAGGTTGCACACCACGAGGTCAAAGGGGGTGATCCCCTGCTCGTCCAGCGCCGCACGGTGAGCGGGCTTGTCGAGGTCGGCCAGGATCGCGGCGTGAATGTTCGGATGCAGCGTCTTGACCCGGCCGTCGAGCATCTCGGGAAAACCGGTGATCTCTTCCACGTCGAGGTGTTCGACGCCCGCTTCGTGCAGAGTGGCGGACGTGCCCCCGGAGGCGACCAGGTCCACTCCCGCGGCGCGCAGCGCGAGCGCAAATTCGACCAGACCCGTTTTATCCCACACGCTCAACAGTGCGCGCATCTAGCTCTCCTCATGCGTGGTGGCACTCACGGGCTCGTGACCCAGCGCAAGTGACGCCATCACCCTAGCGATGACTTCGGGGTAGAGCGATCGCTCAACCGCCTTGATCCGCTCATGCAGCGACGCCTCGTCGTCATCGGGGTAGACCGGCACTCGTCGCTGCGCGAGAATCGGTCCATCGTCGAGCTCCACGGTCGCCACGTGCACCGTGCACCCCGACTCGCTCACCCCGGCGGCCAGCGTTGCCGCGACCGCGTGCCATCCCTTGAAGTCCGGCAGCAAGCTGGGATGGGTGTTCAGCACCCGCCCGGGAAAGGCGCGGTGGAACGAGCCGGTGACGATGGTGCCGAAGCCGGCCATGGCCACGAGAGTAACGCCCGCGTCGCCCAGCACCCTCGCGAGCTCGACGCTGTACGCCTCACGGTCAAAGTCCTTCGTAAAACCGCCAAAAAGAGTGCGGTCAACAAGACGAGCGTCGCATCCCGCGTCGCGCGCCACGTCGAGGGCGCGACACGGTCGATCCGACACCACGAGCGAGATAACGAGGCCCTCGTGCATCATGGCCTCAAGGATCGTTCCCGACCCCGATACCAGAACCCCGAGTCGAACTGACTCCAACTAGAGCGCCTTGACGATGTCGACCATCTTCAGGCCCGCTTCGGTCGGGTTGGCACACACGTGCACGCCCGCGTCGCTGAGCGCCTCCATCTTGGCCTGGGCGGTGCCCTTGGAACCCGAGATGATGGCCCCGGCGTGACCCATCTTGCGCCCGGGGGGCGCGGTGACGCCGGCGATGTAGGCGACTACCGGCTTGGTCATGTTGTGCTTGATCCACTCCGCGGCGTGCTCTTCTTCCGAGCCGCCAATCTCGCCGATCATCAT
>DATJUR010000057.1:0-8217 GCA_035502215.1 Acidimicrobiales bacterium
CTCGCGTCGCACCTCGGGACTCACCCCGTGGGCGGCGAGTACCACGACCGCTCCCTCGGGCACCTCGGCCAGCTCTTCGACGAAGATCGCACCTCGTGCTTCCAGGCGACCAACGACGTGCCGGTTGTGCACGATCTGTCGGCGAACGTAGATCGGTGCGCCGTACTGCTCGAGGGCGCGCTCGACGGTCTCGATGGCTCGATCGACCCCCGCACAAAACGATCGCGGCGAGGCGAGGATGACGTCGTGCTCGCCGCAGGCCTGGGCCCAGCGAACCAGCGGGGCCCGGGTCTGGGCGAGTGCGCCCAGGGCCCGCAGCCCGCCGCGCACCGGACCGGTGGTGCGGGTGTCTGAGATGGTACGCACCACCGCCAGGGGATTATTGGGCAGGTAGTCCATGACCCAAGACGACTCCATGTCCACGGCGAGTGCGCCCGAGGCAGCGAGCTCGGCTCGATCACCTGAGGCGACGTAGGTCGGTGAGGTGAGGAGCGGCCCGAGGTGAACCGAGTACCGCAAGCGGCGAAACTCGTGGCTCAGCAGCGACGATCCAGGAATGTTGCGCGAGGTCGACGACTCGGTGGAACGCAACTCGCTCGCCACGATGATGTCACCCGGGGTGAGTTCGGGAGCGAGGCCGCCAGCCACTCCCACGAGCGCGACCGCGGTGTGTTCATCGAGTCGCTTGGCGAGCTTTGCGCCGGACTTCTGGGCGCGTTCGCGCCCGGCGCCGATGATGGTGTCCGCGCCACCGAAGGCGAAGGACTCAATGCGTAGCGGCGTGAGTACCTCGAGCTCAGCCGTGGGAGTTCCCCCGCGTGACGTAGCGCCCGAGCGCCATGAGAGGAAACACCTGGCGATAGAGGTGGTAGTTGATGTAAAAGAACCCGGGAAAGCCCGTCCCGGTGAACCACGGCTCGTCCCACGTGCCGTCGTCGTGCTGGGTGTCAACGAGGTAGGCGATGCCCTTGCGCACGGCCTCGGAGTGTTCGCCGACGCTGAGCAGTCCGATCAGCGCCCAGCTCGTCTGGCTGGGCGTGGAGTGTCCCCGGCCCCGGTAGGACGGGTCACTGTAGGAGCGCAGATCCTCGCCCCATCCGCCGTCGGGGTTCTGGTGGGCTTCGAGCCAGGCGACGGCTCGACGTAGCGCGGGGTGATGGGGCGACATGCCGGTCGCGACGAGCCCGGGCATCACCGCGCCGGTGCCGTAGACGTGATTCGCCCCCCAGCGTCCGAACCACGAGCCATCGTCCTCTTGGTTGCGCAGCAGCCAGGTCACGCCCAGTTCGACCGGTCCGCGAAACTCGGGCTTAGGCCCCAGCAGTTCGAGGACGTGGGCGGTCACGTCCGCGCTCGAGGGGTCGATGAGTTCACCGAAGTCGCAGTAGGGTAGCTCACGACAGAGGGTCTGGACGTTGTCGACGTCAAAGGCGGCCCAGCCCCCGTCGCGCGACTGCATCCCCACGATCCAATTCAGCCCCCGACGATCAGCCCCCTGGAGCGGTTCGGCGGTGCGCGAAAGCGCTAGTAACACTTCGGCCGCGTCGTCGATGTCGGGGTAGTTGTCGTTGTGAAACTCAAAGGCCCAGCCACTGGGCTCGAGGTTCGGTCGACGCCTCGACCAGTCGCCGGGCACTGTGATCTCCTCGCCCAAGAGATAGCGAGCCGCCGATCGCAGCACGGGGTCCTCGGGGGACAGCCCGGCATCGGCCAGGGCGGTGACGGCCAGGGCCGTATCCCACACCGGCGACTGACACGCCTCTAACCGGCGGCCCTGTTCGTCGTTGATCGTAAAGCCGTCCAGCCCCGAGATGCCCGCGCGCATAACCGGGTGTTCGAGTCCGTAGCCGCGCAGATGCAGGGCGATGAGTGAGTACACCCAGGGTGGCTGGATGCCTCCCCACGAGCCATCGGCCTCTTGGCGCTGCAGGATCCAACGTTCGGCCCGACGCAGCGCGGCGCGGCGAAGAAACGTGATCGGTCGTCGCTCGTAGACGTGAAGGACGCGGTCCACCGCGAGGAACCGCCCGGCCCAGGTGCGGATCGACTCGCGCGGCCGCGCGGTGCCGCATTTGAGCTCATCGACGTGAAAGCTCAGTTGATGAGTGGGCCGGTAGGCACTGACAATGGTCAGAGCGACCACCGTCTGGCGCGCCCAGCAGGCGTAGTCGTAGATGTTCAGGGGCACCCGTCGCGGCACGAAGACGAGTTCGGGTGGCACGACGGGCAACTCAGCCCAGGGCCACAGGTCAAACAGCGCGAGCCAGATACGGGTGAAGGTGCGGCTTCGCTCGATGCCGCCATTCGCCACGATGTACTGGCGAGCGCGAACCAGGTGATCCTCGTCGGGCGAGTCGCCCGCGAGTCGCAGAGCCACGTAGGCCTCGATGGTCGTTGACAGATCCGCCGGCCCACCAAAGAAGTTCGCCCACGTTCCGTCCTCGCGCTGGCGAGAACGAATCCAGCGCGCCGCTTCGTCGGTCTGTTCCTGGGTGCGAATACCGAGAAACTCGCGCAGCAAGAGGTCCTCGGCGTCCATGGTGACGTTGGTCTCGAGCTCGCCCTTCCACCAGCCCTGCTCGCTCTGGAGAGACACCAAGGCGTCCACGGCGTTCTTGAGAGAGTTCTTGATGTCACGCTCGAAGGAGGGTGAAGGGACTCCGGCGTCGGAGGCGTCGAGCTGCTCAAAGGCACTGCGGCGATCGAGGTCGCTCACTGCTCGCGCTCCACGACGTAGCGCGCGATGATGGCTAAGTTCGCGCTGGCCTCTTCGACCAGGGGGACCCGAGCCAGCGCGTCGAGCGACGCGCGCAGTTCGCTCTCGGCGAACTCCATTGTCTCGTAGCGAGCGCCGCACTCATCCAGCAACACCATGGCCTCTCGGACCTCGTCGTCGGAGAGCTCCTGGGTGGCGGGCGCGGTAAAGATGTCGAAGCCCTTGGAGTTGGCGATCGAGATGGGCAGGGTCTTCTTGCGTAAACGCAGATCGTTGCCCACGGGTTTACCGGTCACCGAGGACTCACCCCAGACGCCCAGCATGTCGTCAATTGCCTGGAAGGCAAAGCCCAAGTGGCTGCCGTAGTCGGACAGGGCGCTTACGACGTCGTCGGGAGCGCCAGCCAGGATCGCTCCGATCGCGGCCGCGCACGAGAGCAAAGCGCCGGTCTTGCCCGCCTCCATGCTCAAGCACTCGTCCACGCTGAGTGAGGACTTGGCTTCGGACGCGACGTCCTGGGCCTGGCCGATGATCATGGCCTGGGTTGCATTGGTCAAACACGTCGCGGCGGCCAGACGATGCGCACTGGCGTCTTCCAACAGAACCTGAAGGGCCAAGGTCGACAGCGCATCACCGGCGATGATGGCTTGACCGACGCCGAAGGTCGCCCACACGGTGGGATGGTGGCGCCGCTCAAGATCACCGTCGATGATGTCATCGTGAATGAGTGAGAAGTTGTGCACCAGCTCGATCGCCAGCGCCCCGGCGAGGCCCACGTCGTCGCCCGCGCCCGCGGCATTGGCCGACAACAAGGCCAGACAGGCTCGCACGTACTTGCCACCTACCAAGAGATGATGGTCGATTACTGGTGCGAGTTCGTCGCCCAGTCGTTTGGTGGTCTGCTCGAGGGCTGGCGTCACGATGGACTTGGCCCGATTCAAAAGCTCTTTGGCTCGCAGACCGTTGTCTTCGCGCGAGAGAGAGCCGACCAACGTCACGACTTCACGCTTTCGCGGTTGAGCGGTGGATTGCTAATCGACCCTGAAAAAAGGCTCAGGACATTGGACGCGGCTTCGCTACCGCTGCGCACCGCGCCCTCCATGGTGGCGGGCCAACCGGTGTCGCACCACGACCCCGCTAAGAACACGCCGGGTGTGTGAGAGACAAGTTGTGCGCGCAGAGTCTCCACGCCCGGTGAGGCGAGGAACGTGGCGGTCGCTTCTCGGGTGACCACGGCGCTTAAGACGTTGGCGTGGCGAACGGCGGGAAACAGATCTTCCAGGGCCCCGCGAAACAGGGGAATCAGTTCGCTGGAGCCCATCGACATGTACGAAAAGGCCGCGGAAAGAGAGATCACCAGGCACTGACCGGACTGGGTGCCGGCGGCGTCACTGCGATCAAAGACGAACTCGATCGGCGAGTCCACGCAGGCGGCCATGTCGAGATCCATTACCCTTCGATCGAAAACGAACTGAATGTTAACGATCGGAGACGATTCCAGTTCGTTCGCGAGCGTCTCGTCGAGTGCGCCCATCGTGGCGGCCACTCGAGGCGAGGTGGCCACGACGACCGCGTCGGCTCGGAGTCGCTCGTTAGCGAGGTCGACGTCGAGTGGGCCGCTCTCAGATGTCGATACGTGCTGGGCGGTCGTGTTCAGGCGTACGTCAACGCCCGCGACGTTCAGTGCGCGCAAGGCGGCGTCACCGTGAAGTCGACGCAGTGGGACAGTCGACCACCCGACGTCGGCGCCGTCGTTGGTCTGAAGAAAACCAACTTGTATGACCTGAGCGGCCAGGGCCATCGACGCGTCGTCGACTCCGACGTTGAGCGTGGGCTGAATGATGAGGTTCCAGAGGTGGGTGATGGCTCGATCTGACTGGCCGTGTGCTCGCAGCCACTCGCCAAAGTTGATCTCGTCTAGAGCAGGGTCTCCCAAGCGCGCTCGCGCCAGCGGAACGAGGGCTCGCACCAGTGCCAGACGCTCGCGCACGCTCAGAAGCCGATAACGCGCGAGCGACGCGGCGAGGTGCAGGGGCGCGGGAAGATTCGAGCGGCGAATCACGCCACGTTCTCCGCCCGGGGCGAGCACGGGCATCGCCAGGCGCGGCTGCAAGACGACCTGGTCGCTCACGCCCAGACGAGCCAGTAGTGCGCGATAGGCGCCGCAACAGCCCAAAAACACGTGCTGTCCATTATCAAAGGAGTACCCGTCGCGTTCGATCGAGGTGGTCAGTCCCCCCAGGTGGCCACGACGTTCCACGAGCGTTACGGCCACACCGGCGTCCGCCAGCGTCAACGAGGCGCTAATCCCGCTCAGTCCACCGCCGACCACCACGACCCGCGACGCGTTCACGATCGTGCGGCCCAGAGACTCTGTGCCGCCACGACAACTTTTTCGTACGTGGGCACCGACACGCGCCCACGTGTCACCGCGATCGGGTTGTTCTCAATGCGCAAAAGTAGACGATGATAGATCCCCGAGAGTGCACCCACGCAGGCTCGGCCGCGACCGTGCAAAAGTGGCAGCAACTGCAGACCTTCATCGAACCACCGCTGCGCCCGGCCACACTCGTAGGCGACAACTCGCGCGATGGCGCCCTCGGGCCCGCAGAGGTCGGGCGCACAGCTCACTCGTTGGGCGTCGGCTCGGGGAATGTAGACGCGACCGCGCTCGCGATCTTCGAGGACGTCGCGCACGATGTTGGTGAGCTGCAGGGCCACGCCCAGGGAGTCGGCCAGTGGGATCGCGCGTTCAAGATCGTCCGAGCCCACGACGGCCAGGGTGAGCCTCCCGACGGATCCCGCGACGTTGCGACAGTACCGAACCAAGTCGTCGATGGTCTCATAGCTCGCGTTATGAAGATCCATCTCGCAGCCGTCAATGATCTCGCTAAAGCACTCCATGGGCAACGAGTAACGCGCAGCGGCGTCCCGGACCGCCACGAGTACCGGGTCGTGGGTCGAGGGATCGATGGGATCGATATCCTTTCGCAGCAACGTGAGAGCCGCCTGTTTCTCCTCGGGTGAACCTTCGCCGTCGCCAATGTCGTCGATACGACGTGCCAGGGCGTAGACCGCGGACATCGCTTTTCGTTCAGGTTCGTGCAGCAACCGAATGCCGTAGGCGAAATTCTTCGCCTCGTGGCGCGTGACGTGCTCGCACCAGTCGTAGGCGGCGTCGACGTTCATGCGGCTCCTTGAATCTGAGCCGTGAGTGCGCGCAGCACATGGGCCACGAGGTCGCGCTTGGTGGGTCGACACTGAACGGCGAGAACGTCGTAGGACGCCCCGGCCAACGCGTCAATCACGGCGAGGCCTCCACCCACGAACCCATCGATGGCAACTCGAGGGCGCCAGGGGAGAGTGGAGGCGAGTGCAGAGCCGTCGACAAGAAGGGTGCGCGCGCGATCGGCCTCGTGGGCCACCACGCGGCGCAGAGCCGGGCTGGTTGAGGAGGCCAGGAGTTCCTCGAGGCCGCAGTCGAATCGTTTGAGGTCTTCGAGGGGCAGGTAGACGCGACCCGCTCGGGCGTCTTCGCCGACGTCCTGGAGATGCTCGACGACCTGCAGCGCGATGCAGATCTGGTCCGAGAGGGCGATGCGTTCGGGCGTCAGGGCGCCAAAGACGGCGAGGACGAGATGGCCCACCGGTGCGGCCGACAACATGCAGTACCCCACGAGGTCATCGAAGGTGTCGTATCGGGTGACGCGCTGGTCAACGCGGTTGGCCTCAATGAGGGCGCGAAACGGCTCGGGGCTCAGTCCTAATTCCTCGATCATCGGCGTGAGGCGCTGAAACACCGGGTGGATGGCCTCGCCGCGAAAGGCGAGGTCGAGTTCGTCGTCGAGCCAGTCGAGCAGCGCCAGGCGATCCCCCTCGGCCTCGTCGCCCACGTCGTCAGTCAGGCGCGCAAAGCCATAGATCGCCATGAGGTGATCTCGCTGCTGGCGAGGCAGAAGTCGCGAGGCCACCGGAAAGTTCTCCTGTCGCGATCTAGCGGCGAAGAGGTCACTTCCGGTTCGAAAACTACTTATCGTCTGCGTCAATTTGCTTGACACCAGCGGCGACTCCCTTTGCTACTTCTACCAAGCAAACCTATCAGTCGTCATTTGATTTCCCTCTGACCGCGAGCCACGCGACCTGGCATTTCAACGCTCGCGCGATCGGGTGAGGGGGCCTAGTCCTCCCAGGGAAACGACGTCGTCGAGGTCAAGTAGTCACCGCGGGGAGCGAGCGGCACGACGGGTGGGAACTCGGGCTCATCGTTCAAGAGACGAGAGAGCGCTTTGGCCAGGCCTTGTGCGTCGAGTCCGATCTCGGCGAGCAAGGCGTCGGGCTTGTTGTGATCGAGAAAGGCGCGCGGCACGCCCAATATGCGCGTCGTGGGGACGTTGAGCCCGAGATCCTGAGCGCGTTCGCGTACCGCGGACACCATCAAGGTACCTGCGCCGCCGTGGCGTGTTCCGTCCTCGATGGTGATGATGCGTTGATGGCGCACGGCGTCATCGATCATCTCGGGATCCGGCGGCAGGACCCGCACGTCATAAAGCGTGACGCGAGACGACTCCTCGCCAATGAGCGAGAGCGCTTCGTAGGCCGCGGGGGCCATCTTGCCCACCGCCAGCACGCACAGTGACCCGTCACCGCGGACCACTTCGCGCGCGTGCAGTCCGACCCCGGTCTGTCCGTCGAAGGGCGCGGGCAGGGTCTTGGGAAAGCGCAGGGCGGTGGGACCATCGAGGGACAGCGCGTCGGCCAACATTCCCGGGATCTCCCCGGCGCTCGAGGGGGCGAAGATGGTCATATTCGGAATCGCCAGGCACAGCGCCATGTCGAGCAGGCCGTGGTGGCTCGCCCCGTCGTCCCCGGTGATGCCCGAGCGATCAAAGACGAAGACGACGGGAAGATTGAGGAGACCGACGTCGAGGTTGGCCTGATCGAAGGCGCGCGAGAAGAAGGTCGAGTAAATGGCGACGACCGGCTTGAGCCCACCCATGGCCATGCCCGCCGCCGCGGTGACGGCGTGCTGCTCGGCGATGCCCACGTCGAAGAACCGCGCGGGATAACGCTCCTGGAAGCGAGCCAGCCCGGTTGGCTCGGCCATCGCGGCCGTGATCGCCACAATGCGCTCATCGAGGTCGGCCAACGTGATGAGCGAGTTGGCAAACGCCGCGGTGAACGACTCGGGCGCGGGACCGTCCTCCGTGGCGAGCGCGCGCAGCTTGAAGTCGTGCATCTTGAGCTTGTCGGTGGTGGCTGGCTCGTAGCCGCGGCCCTTTTCGGTGAGAACGTGCACCACGATCGGACCGTCCCATAGAGCCGCGTTGCGAAGGGTCGTCTCGAGGGACTCGATGTTGTGGCCGTCGATGGGACCGACGTAGCGAACACCGAGGTCCTCGAAGAAGGTTCCGGGGGTCACCAGGTCTCTCACCGCCGAGGTCACGCCGTGCAGTCCGGCGAGACCGGCGCGCCCGGCGCGAGGTAAGTGGGGGGCGAGGTGA
>DATJUR010000058.1:0-4881 GCA_035502215.1 Acidimicrobiales bacterium
ACGGGTACTCGACAGGGCGACGTCGTTCATCACTCGATGATGGGGTTGTAGGTGTCGTTCCAGGTTTCGTATTCGTTGTAGTCCTTGTACACGTAATAGGTGTAGGACACTTTGTCGATGGAGGCGGGCGGAAAGACCAAGGGGCTCTTGGCCACCCCGGGATCCTTGAGCACGTCTTGGATGTACTGCTGGGCCTTGGGCACCGGACAGACGTAGTTCACCCAGTCCTCTACGATGCCGGCAATTTTCGGCGTGTAGTAGAAGTTCATCCAATCGAGCGCGCTCAGAGGATTCTGGGCTTGACGGGGAATCAGCATGTTGTCGTGCCAGACAATCTGGCCCTCGCTCGGCACCACGTACTTGAGGTGCGGGTACCCCGAGAGGTTGGCTTGGTAGATGTCGCCCGACCACGCCTGACTGATCCAGGTGTCGCCGTTTTCCAGGTACTGGATATAGCTCTGGTCGTAGTAGCCCAGCACGTTTTCGCGTTGCTTCTCCAGCCACTTGGTCGACTCGGCCCACTCCTTGGGAGTGGAGTTTTCGGGTTTGATGCCCAAGCGCAACAGGGCCATGGAGCCGAGTTCGGTGTTGTCGTTCATCATCCCCACGTGGCCCTTAAAGGCGGGGTCGGCCAGGTCGTTGAAACTCGTGATCGGGCGCTTGATGATCTTGGAGTTGTACGCAATGCCCGTAAAGCCGGTCTGCCAGGTCACCGAGTAGCGGTTGCCAGGGTCGTAGTTCGGGCTCTTCACCAGCGGACTGGCGTAGCGCGCGAAGTTGGGCAACTTGGAGTGATCGAGCTCCACGAGGAACTGGTTGGCGATCATCTGGGTGAGGTACCACCCGTTGGTCATCACAACGATGTCGTAGCCCGTCGCCTCTTGGGCCTGCAGCAGGGGTTCGATGGTCGCGTAGAACGGGGCGTTGTCCTGGATGACCGCCTCGTAGTCGACCTTGATACCCGTGGCCTTGGTGAAGTCCTCTAGTGACTCGGACTTGCCGTGCTCCTGGTCGATATACAAGGGCCAGTTGGCAAAGTTGAGCTGATCGGTTTTCTTCTGGCTGCGCCAGTACTCCGCCCAGTTGACGAGACGATCGCCCTCGCGAGCCGCCGAGCCTTCGATGCCACACGCCGCGAGCAGGGCCGACATGCCCGCGAGTCCCGCGCCCGCACCAAGGGTCTTGAGGGCCGAACGACGAGACAGCCGGCGCTGGGTCAAGCCTCGCAGCACAGCAGGGTCCAGGTGGGGCGCGCCGAAGGGGCGCTCAGTCGACACCCGAAACTACCTTTGGCTCGCCCGACGTATCGTCGACGCCCGCCGCGGCCTCGGCCGTGGGATCAGCGGCGGGCAAGGCGAAACCGTGTTCGACGAGCCAGGTGGCCACCACCTTGTCGCCCGGACGATGGCGATCGGCGTCGTTGATGTTCTGGGCCAGCACGTGAATACGCCCGCCCCAGGGGGTGGTGAGGTCATACTCCGAGGTCGCCCCGAGATACACCACGGAGTCCACCGTGGCACCGACCTGGTTCACCATGTCGCTCGGCGCGCTCGATACCGCACGATCGGCCGGGGTCAGCTGGACCTTCTCGGGCCGTACGCCCACTTGACGGATGAGATGAGGCGTCGCGGACATCGCACCCGGGCGCGCGCCGATCGTTGAGCCGTCGGGCAGGGTCAGCACTCCGCGGTCGGGCGTGACGGCAAAGAGGTTGCACGTGCCCAAGAACTGGGCCACGAACTGGGTGGAGGGCTGGTCATAGACGCGCTGAGGTTCACCCAAGTCCTCGTACTTGCCCCCGTGCATGACCGCCAGTCGGTCGCCCAGGGCCATCGCCTCGTCCTGATCGTGAGTGACGTATAAGAAGGTGATGCCCACTTCGCGCTGAATTCGCTTCAGCTCGATCTGCATGGTCTTGCGGATCTTGGCATCTAGGGCGCCCATCGGCTCGTCGAGCAACAACACCCGTGGTCGATTCACGAGGGCGCGCGCGAGCGCCACGCGCTGTTGCTGACCGCCCGAGAGCTGGGTGGCCGGGCGGGGCCCGAAGCCACCCAAGCCCACCAGTTCGAGGTGCTCTTCGACGAGTTCTTTGACCTGACTTTTGTCCACGCCGCGTCGACGAAGTCCGAAGGCCACATTGTCAAAGACGCTCAGGTGAGGAAAGAGCGCGTAGGACTGAAACACGGTATTGACGTCTCGCCGATAGGGCGGAGTCCAGGTGATGTCCTCACCCCCCAAGAAGATCGTGCCGGAGGTGGGCTGGTCGAATCCTCCGACCATGCGCAACGTCGTGGTCTTGCCACACCCCGAGGGCCCAAGGAGGGCAAAGAACTCCCCCTGGGCGAGTTCGAGGGACAAGTCGTCGACGGCAACCATCGACTTGAACTTTTTGGTGACATGCTCGAGTCGGACCGCGGGGGAATTCGTCGACCCTTCGGTAGCGGCGCGGACCTCGCCTAGCTTCGATGCCAACGATCCATCCTCCCCTTCGCCAGCGAGCCTATCGGCACCCCCCTGTTGTTTCAATTCACGCCGATGGTTGCCGTTTCACCGCGCGACGGCATTCGCGACTAGGAACCGAGAGCCGAGATCGTCACCTCGAGGTTGAGAAGTTACGCGCGAGAGCGCACGTCGTGGGTGTGCGGTCCTGACTGCACGGTGACCACCGAGCGACGTGATGCCAACGCGGCCTGCGTCGCGGCGATGGCTCTGGCCGCTGCGTAGGTGCCAATCCCGATGGCTCCTACGAAGAAACCAATCGGAAGATTCGCTACGTAGGACAGCGCGAAAGACGACCACACCGTCGCCAGGGCAAGTGCAACCGACAGGACCAACGACGGCAGCGGGCTCTTGGTCACACATCGCGCTGAGGCGGCGGGGCTCACCAGAAGGGCAAAGATCAACAGAGTGCCGACCACCGGTACCGCCATGGTGGTGACCATCGCGAGGATCAAGAGAAACGCCACGTCCACCAGCCGTGGGGAGATACCTCGGGCTTCGGCGGCGTCGGGTGACACCGAGGTCAACAAGAGCGGACGGTACAAAAGGACGATGGCGAGCACGCACAACGCCCCCAACACTTCGGTGGGCACGATATAGCTGTTGGGCACGCTGATGGCTTCGCCAAAGAGCAACGCGAAGATCGCTTGGGCGTACTCGCGGGTCTGGGCGATGAATAGGCCACCCAGTCCCAGCATCAGCACGATGGTCAGCGCCGTGGCTACGTCATTGCGCGTGCGTCGACCGAGCGTCGCAATGGTCAGCGCCCCGAGCATGGCAAACGTCCCCAGTCCGATTAATGTGTTCACCCCGATCAGATAGGCGCCGGCCGCGCCGGCGAAGGAGCCATTGGGCAGCGCATGGGCCGCGAACGACGCCCCGCGCATAACCGTAAAGAACCCCACGACTCCGGCCACGGCGGCCACGATGGTCGCGGCCTCCCACGCGGGAATGAAGTAGGACGCGAACATTAAGCCGTCCTCACCCCTGCTCGCCACCCACGGCGAGATCGAAGGGCCACCACGTTGTCGACGACGACGTAGGAGATAAAGCTGAGGGTCACGACGAAGAAACTCACGGGCCAGTTCCACGTCGTCCACACGGCGGAGTCGTACGCGAAGAGGATTGCGAGCCACACCGTCACCAGGCCCGTCGCCGTGGCCAGAGCGATCGCGATCCCGGTCGACTTGGCCACTCGCAGCGACGTCGCCGCGGGACCGATCAACAACGCGGTGGACAAGATGGCCCCGATCGTGATCGCCGAGAGCGACACCGCGAGTGCCAGCGCACCCAGAAAGCCGAGGCCCACGAGACGCACCGCCACTCCGCGGGCGGCCGCGAGGTCCGAATTGAGCGAGCTGAGCAAGAGGGGCCGATATAGGAGCCCCACGAGTGCGACTGCGGCCGCCCCGAGTCCCCCAATCCACGGCACCAGACCCGGAGTCAGCTCAAAGATCGATCCGAAGAGCACGCTGAAGGTCGCGTTGTTGTGCGACGTCCAGGTGGTGTCCCAGTACAAGAACAGGGCCGAGAGTCCCAGGCACGCCGCCAAAACGATGCCGGTGGCGACGTCGCGACCGCGGGGTCGGCGAATCCCCATGAGCTCCATGGCTCCTGCGGCCACGAGGTTCATCGCGGTGAAGCCCCACAAGGGATTCACATTCACCAGATACGCGGCGGCCCCGCCGGCCGCCCCGATGTCCGAGAGAGAGTGCCCGGCAAAGGACTGGCCGCGGATCACCGTGAACGTGCCCACGATCGCCGACACGACTGCCGAGATCGATCCCACGGCCAGCGCCGTGCGCACCGCGTCGTTGGCGAAGAACCCTGGTTCGATGAGCGGACCCAGTAGGCCGATCACGCGCGCGCCCACTCAGAGTTTCGTGATGTCACCAGATCCCTCCGCGTGTGGGTGGGCCCAGACGTTGCCGCGACCGGCGATAACCAGAACGCGATCGTCGACTTTGATGACGTCGACGCGGTGACCATAGAGCTTGCTGAGCGACTCGGTGGTCACGACCTCGTCGGTTGGCCCGCACGCCACGTGGCCGGCCGCGAAATAGGCCACGCGGTCCATGATCCCCAGCAGCGGGTTGACGTCGTGGGCCGACATGAGGACGGTCACCCCGTTCTCGAGGCGCAGTTTGTCGACGAGATTCACGATCTCTTGCTCGCTGCGGATGTCCAGGTTGGCGAGCGGCTCGTCGAGCAGGAGCAGCGTCGGCCGTCCGATGAGCGCGTGCGCGAGCATGATCCGCTGCTGCTCACCGCCCGAGAGAGAACCAACGCGCTGGTCGGCGAATCGCCCGGCGTCCACGGCGTCAATCATTTCGTCGATGAGCGCTCTTCGCTTGCGTGACGGCAGAGGCATGCCGAGGC
>DATJUR010000059.1:0-6714 GCA_035502215.1 Acidimicrobiales bacterium
GGTCTGAGGTTCCATAGTTTCTGGGACACCAACTATCAGAGTTTCTGGGACACTTCGACCCACGGAGGTGTCCATGGAGCTAGCCAAATATGCGGTGACCGCGGTGCTCGTGGAGGGTCGCTCGACTCGGGCGGTGGCGGCCTCGACCGGTCGTTCGAAGTCCTGGGTGGCTCGTCAGGTCGCCCTCTACAAGGGCGGCGGCGAGGCGGCCCTCGAACCGAAGAAGCGTGGACCGATCGTCGGTCCCCATCACACCTCGCCCGAGCTCGAAGACGAGATCATCCGACTGCGCAAGCAACTCGCCGAGAGAGGCTTCGACGCCGGCGCGAAGACCCTCAGCTATCACCTCTCAGCGACTCACGATCACGTGCCGTCACTGGTGACCATCCACCGGATCCTGGTGCGACGCGGCTTCGTCACTCCCCAACCCCAGAAGCGCCCGCGCTCGAGTTGGACCCGCTTTGAGTCCGACCTGCCCAACGAGTGCTGGCAGAGCGACATGACCCACTGGCAGCTAGAAGACGACACGCCCGTGGAGATCATCAACTTCATCGACGACTACTCCCGAGCGGTGTTGTGTTCCTCGGTTGTCTCGGTTGCGAGGGCCGCCGACGTCGTGCGCCTCTTCTACGAAGCGGCTGATAAATACGGCTTTCCGGCCTCGGTGCTCAGCGACAACGGGGCCATCTACACCAACGTGTATCGCGGGGGCCACAGCGCGCTGGAGATCGATCTGGGCGTGCTCGGCATCACCTTTAAGCACGGCAAGCCCTACCACCCCCAGACTCAGGGCAAGGTCGAGCGCTACCACCAGACCCTCAAGAAGTGGCTGCGCAAACAGCCCCCGGCTGTGAGCATCGAACGACTCCAGGCCCAGATCGACGGCTTCGTGCGCATCTACAACGACGAGCGTCCCCACCAAGCCCGGGGCTGCCCGCCGATGCACGCCTGGCGCACCCGGGACAAGGCGACGCCCACCGTTGCCGGCCAGCGCATCGACGCCAAGACGCGCGTGCGCTACGACGTGGTTGACGCCACGGGCAAGGTGACCATTCGCTACAAGCGCCGGCTTCACCACATCGGACTCGGACGAGCCCACACCGGGTGCCGCGTCATCATTTTGGTGGCCGACCTTGACGTTCGGGTCATCACCACCAGCGGCGAGCTACTGCGCCACTTCACCCTCGACCCTTCCCGGAACTATCAGGCGGTGAGCAGAAGTAGTCTCTGAGGGTTCATTCGTCCCAGAAACTCTGAGACATCACAATGGTGGGCGAGGGGGGACTTGAACCCCCACATCCTTTCGGATACAGGCACCTGAAGCCTGCGCGTCTGCCAATTTCGCCACTCGCCCAAAGACCCTGAAACATTAGTCGACCCATCCTGTAGTACCCTCCGCGCCCTCGACGCGACAGCAGTGACCGGTACAGTGAGTACTGGCATATGGTTCTTAAAAACGTGGAAAACCGCCTCGAGCGGATCTTCGAGCGCACCCTCTCACGCCCCTTCAAGACCTCGCTGCAGCCGATTGAAATTGCGTCGCGCATCGTGCGCGAGGTGGATCTCACGCGTCGCCTGTCGAGCCAGGGTCCGATATCGCCCAATATCGTGCGCGTATGGCTCGGACCAGCCGACGCCCAGCGTTTCGAAGGATTTCAAAAGGCTCTGGTCAGTGAGTTGGAAGAGACGGTGCGCCAACATGCGCTGGCCGAGGGGTACGTCTTCGTTGGTCCAGTGAGGGTGGAGATCTTCATCGACGACGATCTCAAGTCGGGCGCGGTGGAGGTCAAGACAGACTTCGTGGGTGGAGAAAGTCAGCCGCGACTGGTGGCGAGCGACGGGAGGTCCTTTGCGGTGGGGGAGTTGCCCCTGATCATTGGCCGTAGCCCCGATGTCGAAGTCGTGGTCAGTGACTCGAATGTCTCGCGCCAGCACGCCGAGGTGTGGCGCACGAGCGAAGGGGTGGCCATTCGTGACCTCCAGTCGACGAACGGGACGTTTGTCAACGGACACCGGATCTCTGCGGTGTCGCTCTCGCCTCGCGACGACGTGACGATCGGCCCGCTGCACTTTCGGATTGAGCTGGTTTGACGCCTCTCGCCGCGGCGACCAACTACGCGGCGGTGATTCGCCCGCTACAGATCTTGGTGATGGTCGTAGCCGTCCTCTTCTTTTTGCGCATCATCCGCGTCGTGTCGGTGCAGTCGCGACCGGTCGACTTTGAAAAGCCCACCCGACGCCGACGGGGAAACCTCGCGCTCGAGTTCATTGAACCCGACGAGCGCAGCGGCCAACGCGTGGATGTGGAAACGAACCTCACGATCGGTCGAGCCAGTGACTGCGACCTGAGCCTTCAAGACACCTACCTCTCCTCTCGGCACGCGCGAGTGGACAATGACGATGGCGATCTCTCGATCGAGGACTTGGGATCGACCAACGGCACGTACGTGAACCAGGAGTTGGTCAAGGGCCGGGTGCGCCTTGAACGTGGCGACGTGGTGCAGGTCGGCGGCGTCCTCTTCGAGGTTGTTCGTTGACGCGTTGGCGTCACGCCGCGGCCACCGACACCGGACTGGTTCGAGCCACGAACCAGGACGCACTCTACGCCGACGACTCGTTGGCGATCATCGCCGACGGTATGGGAGGTCACGCGGCGGGCGAGGTCGCCGCGGCGATGTCGATCGACCTCGTACGGCGCCGCTTTCATGAGCACCAAAGTGTCGAGTCGCTGGTCGACTCGATTCAAGAGGCCAACACCGCTGTGGTGAGCGACGCACGCGAGAACCCCGAGCACTTCGGTATGGGCACGACCGTCATTGCGGTGGGTATCACTTACGACATCAACGGTGTGGGAACGCCGACGTTGGTGCACGTAGGTGACTCGCGCGCTTATCAGTTGCGTGACGGTGCGTTGCGCCAACTCACCGAAGATCACAGTGTCGCTGAGGAGTGGGTTCGTATGGGACGCCTGACCCCCGACGAGGCCGCCACGCACCCACGTCGCCATCAACTCACTCGAGGCGTGGGCGTCGAAGACACGGTGGCCATCGACGTGATGTCCATTCAGGCCGCGCCGGGGGATCGCCTGTTGCTATGCAGCGACGGTCTGTCCAACGAACTCGACTCCGACACGATCGCGCGTCTGGCCAGCGCTCCGAACGGACTGGAGTTCGCGGTCGAGAGTCTGGTGAGTGCAGCCAAGGTGGCCGGTGGTCACGACAACATCTCGGTCATCTTGCTCGAGTTCGACGAGGTCAACGTGCCCGCGTCTCCGATGCGCCGCACCATCAGCGCCACGCCGCCCGAAGCCTCCAGTACACCTCCCGGGGGTCCTCGACGCCGCCGCCGCATCGTTACGTGGCGTCTATTGGCCGCGCTCGTACTCTTTATCGCGGTCGGCGTGGGGGCCGTGGGCGTGATTCACTGGTACGCCTACTCCACGTACTACGTGGGAATCTACGGCTCCGGCCCCGACGCTTCCGTAGCGGTCTTTCACGGACAGCCCGCGGGCGTGCTCTGGTACAAGCCTGAGGTACTGGCGGAGTTCGATAACTATCCGATCAAGTACCTATCCGTAGAGGACCGTCGTGAGCTCTACGCCACCGTAAGTCAGCCGACGGCCAAGGAGGCCGAGACCTTCGCCAAATGCATGATCGACCGTTCGATGCTGTCGACCACGACCACCACGACCACCACGTCGATCCCGGGGGGGTCAACCACCACGAGCACCACTGCCGCGAGTGCGACGACCACGACAACCACGACGCCGTCGGGTTGCTCGTAGTGAGGGGTCACGCTCCGCGCGGGGGAGGTATTCGAGTGACCTTTCCAAAGGTGAGAGCGTAGGCTTGGCGCAGTATGGAGCCCGTCCACGACCAACGCCTGTATTCGCACCGTTATCAGGTCACCCACCTCATTGCTCGCGGCGGCATGGCGATGGTCTATCGGGCCGAGGACACCCTGCTCAGTCGAGCGGTCGCACTCAAGATCCTCTATCCCGAACTGAGCCAGGATCCTTTGTTCGTCGAGAGATTTCGACGCGAGGCCCAGGCGGCCGCGAATCTGTCGCACCCCAATATCGTGCCGGTCTTCGACTGGGGCGAAGACGAGGGTACGTACTTCATCGTGATGGAGCTGGTGAACGGCACATCACTCGCTGAGATGCTGCGCGGGGGCGCAACGATCTCGGCCTCACGTACCGCCCAGATTGGCGCCCAAGTGGCGTCGGCCCTGGGGTACGCGCATCGCACCGGTGTGGTTCACCGCGACGTGAAGCCGGGCAACATCTTGATCACTCGTGACGGTCAAGTCAAGGTGACCGACTTCGGTATTGCCCAGGCCGTCTCGAGCGAAGATCACTTAGCCGAGGCCGGTTCGGTGATGGGCACGGCCACCTACTTCTCGCCCGAACAGGCCGAGGGTGCGGCGGTCGACGGGCGTAGCGACGTGTACTCACTGGGTGTCGTGCTCTACGAGATGTTGGTGGGCCGACCGCCCTTCGTGGGCGACAGTCCGGTGGACGTCTCGGCCCAGCACGTTCGCACCGCGGTACCCCCGTTGGCGCAGTTCTCGTCGACCGTGCCCAAGGATCTCGAAGCGATCGTGATGGAAGCTTTGGCCAAGTCGCCCGAAAATCGCTACCAATCGGCCGACGAGATGCGCGCCGACCTCATGCGATTCAACGAAGGTCAGCCCGTGCACGCGGCCATGCGCGACGCGGCCTTCTTCGGCGAGGACGCCACCCGAGCGGTAGCGGCGGTCGCGGGCGAGCGCACCCGCTCGGTGCCGATTATGTCCGGTCCGCGCACCGACGTACGCCGCCGACGTCGGCGCAACTACAGCGGCGTCATCGTGGCGATTGTGTTGCTGCTCATCGCTGCCGGGGTCGCCGCGTACATCGTGAACAAGAAGGACGACTCGATCTATGTACCGAACGTCGTCGGTTTACAGCTGACTTCAGCGACCAAGATGCTCAGCCACGAGGGCATCAACGTGAATAATGTCAAAACGAAGCCGTCGAGCAAGGCGGTCGGGACGGTCTTGGCGGTGCAGCCCAAGGCCGGATCCAAGATCTCCAAGGGCGCTGCGGTGGCACTCGTCGTGAGCAAGGGCGTAAAGACGACGCCCGAGACCGTACAAGACGTCGTGAACATGTCGCTGTCCAACGCCATCGAGTCTCTGCGAAAAGAAAAGCTGTTCTACAAGATCACCCGGGTCGCGACCCCCCCACCGGGTGTGGATGCCATACCGGGCGTGGTCTTGGTCCAATCCCCGGCGGCGGGCGAGACCGTGCCGTCAGGTACGACGGTGACGCTGACGTTGCTGGCGGCCAACAGCAAGTACGACCTCACCTCCGTGGAAGGAGATACTCCAGCGGCGGCCGGGGCCGCCCTGGCCACCCAGGGGCTTTCGGTTGCACCCACGACGACGAAGGGCTGTTCGAATACGGTCGCCCAGGGTCTGGTGGTCGCCACGAATCCGCCCTCCGGCTCGTTGGTGTCCCAGAACCAGTCGATCACCCTGGAGTTGAGCTCGGGCCCGTGCAACGTCTACATGCCCAGCGTGCTGAACGACACCGAGTTCCGTGCGGGCATCGTGCTCGGTGGCCAAGGCTTGACACCGAGTTACTCCGTTGACCCGACCGCGGTGTGTGCGCCCGGCGCCCCCCAAACCGTCGCCAGCCAGGCCATCAGCCCCGGTTCACCGGTCAAGTACGGCTCGACCGTTGATCTGACGGTGTGCCAGATACCCGCCACCACGACCACCACCACGACCACCACCACGACCACGACGACCCTGCCCTAGGCGCCGCTTGTAGCATTTTGACCCATGGCCAAAACTCCCGCCAAGCCGGTCCCGCCCAAGAAGACGGTCGGTCGCTACGTCGATCCGGTGACACGGGGTCGTATCACCAATCGACGGCCCGCCAGCGCCAAGAAGAGCCCGAAGTGGTACGGCTGGACGATCATCGGGCTCATGCTGCTGGGCGTCTTGATCATCATTCTGAACTATCTCGACGCGCTACCCGGCGCGACCTCGGCGTGGTACTTGGCCGGAGGTCTCGGGGCAATCTTCGTCGCGTTTTATCTCGCGACCGGCTACAAATAGAGCCGACTAGCCGAGGCGTTCGATGATGGTCGCGTTCGCGAGCCCGCCACCTTCGCACATGGTGAGCAGGCCGTAACGTCCGTCGGTTCGCTCGAGTTCGTGGAGCAGCGTCGCGCAGAGTTTCGTGCCCGAGGCACCGAGGGGATGACCGAGCGCGATGGCCCCACCGTTCACGTTGACATTCTCGAGGTCGGACTTGAGCTCGCGCTGCCACGCCAGCACCACCGAGGCAAAGGCCTCGTTGATCTCCACCAGATCGATGTCTTCCAGCGTGAGACCCGCTCGATCCAGGACCTTTCGGGTTGCCGGAATCGGTCCCGTCAGCATGGTCACGGGGTCCACCCCCGCTAGGGCAAAGGAGTGGAACCGCGCCCGAGGACGGTACCCGAGCTCCTTTGCTCGCTGTGCGCTCATAATCAAAACGGCCGACGCACCGTCGGTGATCTGCGAGGAGTTGCCCGCGGTGACCTTGCCGTCTTCCTTGAACGCGGGCCGTAACTTGGCCAGGGCCTCGAGTGTCGAGTCGGCCCGGATGCCCTCGTCACGCGTGACCAGCTCATCGGTGTCGCGTCCGTCGTCGTCGCGTACGGGTACCGGAATGATCTC
>DATJUR010000060.1:0-5774 GCA_035502215.1 Acidimicrobiales bacterium
TTCTCTCTGGTGTCCACGACTCGTCTCCAACTCGACGCGGGGCGCCTCGCGCTAGAACACGCGAACACCGTGATCACCTCGGCAGCGCGGTCCCTGCGCGAGCGAGGCGGGGTCGACTCGAACCAGGCCTTGGCCTACGACCTCGCTCATGCGGCCAGCGCGCTGGCGGTGGCCGCATGCGCCCTCGACTACGGCCAGCGTGGCGTGCGCGAAGCCGACCTCGCCGCCGCCTTCGTCTCATCAACGTTGCGCGAACTGGGTGGGCAGATCCTCGGGCGCGAGACGCTGTGGAATGTGGAGGCGGACTGGTTCGAGCCGCTTCATTCCTTCGTTGAGGCGTACACCACGCCAGCATTTCTTGCACCGCTGGCCGAGGTGAGCGCTGAGACGTATACCGAGAGCGACTTGGCCATGCTCTCGTCCACCTTTCACCGTTTCGCCGAGCGCGAGATCCGCCCTCACGCCGAGCACGTGCATCGCACGAACGCGGACGTTCCCGAATCGGTGATCGACGGCCTGAAAGAACTTGGCGCATTCGGGCTGTCAATTCCCCCGCAGTACGGCGGTGCCTCTGCGGGAGAGCGGCCCTCTTCGCTCGCCATGGTGGTCGCGACCGAAGAGCTCTCGTGGGGTTCGCTGGCCATCGGCGGGTCGCTTGTCACGCGTCCGGAGATCTTGAGTCGCGCGCTGCTCGGGGGAGGAACCGCGGCTCAGCGCGCCACGTGGCTACCACAGATCGCCCGCGGCGAGGTCCTGTGCGCGATCGCCGTGACCGAGCCCGACTGTGGTTCCGACGTCGCGGCGCTCACCACCCGAGCGACCCGTACCGAAGGGGGGTGGTTGCTCAGCGGCGCGAAGACCTGGTGTACGTTCGCCGCGCGCGCCACACTCCTGGCGGTCCTCGCACGAACGGACCCCGATCGGTCGTTGGCCCACCGAGGACTGTCACTGTTTCTCGTCGAAAAGCCACCGTCCGATAGCGGTGGCTTCGCGATCGCTAAGTACGGCAGCGAGTCGGGGCGCATCACGGGGCGCCCGATCGACACGATCGGCTACCGCGGCCTGCACTCCTACGAGTTGAGTTTCGACGAGTGGTTCGTGGGCGACGACTGCCTGGTGGGTGGCGAGCAGGGTCTCGGGCGCGGCTTCTACCTGCAGATGGCTGGCTTCGAGAGTGGTCGACTGCAGACGGCCGCGCGAGCCCTCGGACTCATGCAGGCCGCCTACGATGACGCCCTCTCCTACGCGCGACAGCGCGAAGTGTTCGGCCGTGCGCTCATCGACTACGAACTCACCCGCGTGAAGCTGGCGAACATGCTCTGCACCATTCGCTGCGCGCGCCAGTTCACCCTCGAGGTCGCAGGCCAGGTCGAAGATCACGATTCGCCGCTGCGCGCGGCCATGGCCAAGGCCTTCACCTCGCGGGCCGCCGAGTGGGTCACGCGAGAAGCGATGCAGATCCACGGCGGCATGGGTTACGCCGAGGAGTTTGGGGTGAGTCGCTACTTCCTCGACGCGCGGGTGCTCTCTATCTTTGAGGGCGCGGACGAGACGTTGTGTCTCAAGGTGATCGCCCCGCGTCTGCTGGGGGTCCTCGAGGGTACCTAGGTCGAGCGCGTCATGCCCGCGCGCAGACCTCGCGCGACGAAGGACTGAGCCATCTTGGCTGACGCCTCGTCGATCATCTCGTCCCCGAACATGACTGCTCCGCTCGAGGTCTCGCGAGTGGCGACCTGGTAGGCGTCGAGGATCTCGTAGGACCTGTCGAAGAGATCCTGGCTGGGTGAGTAGACGTCATTGAGGATGATGGCTTGATCGGGCGTGAGAGCCCACTTACCGTCAAAGCCATAGGAGGCGCTGATGGATGCAGAACGCTTGAGACCCTCTAAGTCACGAACCTTGAGGTACGGACCATCGATCACGTGCAGGCCATGCGCTCGTCCCGCCACGAGGATCTTGGCGAAGGCGTAGCTAAAGGGATTCGACGGAGCGTCGTGGATGCTGTCGTCAATCGTGGTCACCGGCATGGCGATCGAGGCAGCAAAGTCGGCCGGACCAAAGACGATGGACTCGAGGCGAGACGAGGCGCCGCAAATCTCTTCGACGTTGATCAGACCCTCGGCGCTTTCGATCTGGGCTTCGATTCCCACGTGCCCGGAGGGCAGTCCAACATTGAGCTCCACTTGGGAGAGCAGCAGATCCAGCGCCACCACGTCGGCGGCGCGGCGCACTTTGGGCAGCATCACCTCGTCGAGGCGCTCGCCCGCGTGCCCGACGACCGCGAGGACATCTGCGTAGGTCCAAGGCGACTGCCAGCCGTTGAGCCGGACGCACAAAACTCGATCGTCCCAGTGCAGGTCACGAATCGCGCGAACGACTTTGTCGCGGGCGTCGACCTTCTCGTCGGGGGCCACCGAGTCTTCGAGGTCGAGAAAAGAGAAGTCGGCTACCGAGACCGGGGCCTTGGCCAAAAAGCGTTCGGACGATCCGGGGGTGGACAGGCACGAACGGCGGGGCCGATATCGAGATCGCTGCGACATGGCGCGAGCCTAGGTCGCCGGCGCATGGGACTTCGTATCGTGATTCACAAGACAGTATTCGTACGTACACGTACATCGCGCGAGATCCGCGTCGTCATTTCGAACATTCGAGGTCGTTCTACTAGCCTGGTTCGGTGACTGACGTCGGGCACGAGGTGCCTTTGACCCGGCCCGCGAGGGAGTCGAATTGGTTTCACTTCGCGCTCGTCGGCTTTGCGCTCACTGCACTAACCCTTAGCCTCGTAGCCACCTCGGTGCATTCCGCGGGTGCGTCAGGTCTGTCGAACGATCGCCAGAAGGCCAAGGTGTTGCTGCGTCAGATCAACCGACTGAACAGCGAAGTGAGCCTGCTGGGACAGAAGTACGACGAGGCCCTCATCAAACTGCACGCGCTGAACTCGCGGATCGCCAACACGAAAAACATCATCGCCAACATCGAAGCGAACGAGAAGAAGGGCCATCGACAGCTCCAAGCCGACGTCGTCTTCGCGTACGTCACCAACGGCGGCAACGCGTCGAACAATCCCCTCTTCGCTAAGAACGCGTCGCGCGCGAGCGCGACCAACGTTTACTCCCAGTTGGCCGCGGGCAACATCAACACCACGATCGCCAATCTCAAGACGGACAAGATTCGCTTGATCGAAGACCGAGGACTCTTGCGGGCCGAGGACGCCAACGCGCGCACCTACACACGCTCGGCCGCTCACTCCCTGAACAAGGCCAACGTGATTCAGGCTCAGCTCAAGCACAGCCTCTCCCAGGTGAAAGGTCAGATCGCCTCAGACATCGCTCAGGCCCAGGCGCAAGCCGAGGCCGCTTCGGAGAGTTCGATCAACAGCGTCGACACCAACATTCCGGCCCCTCCACCGGGCTCATCTGCGGTCGCCGCCATTGCGATCCGCACGGCCGAGAGTTACCTGGGCGTGCCCTACGTCTGGGGCGGAGCCAGTCGCTCGGGCGTGGACTGCTCGGGGCTCATCATGCTCGCCTACGACGCCGCGGGCATCTACTTTCCGCACTACTCGGGGGCCATGTACGAAGATACCGAGCGCGTACCCTTGTACGACATTGAACCAGGTGACCTGCTCTTCTATGGACCGGGCGGGGACGAACACGTGGCGATGTACATCGGTGGCGGAGAGATGATCGAGGCGCCCGAGACCGGTCAGGTGGTGCACATCACCCCCATTCGGCTCTACGGCGGATTCGTGGGGCTGGGCCGCCCCCGCTAGGTGACGGGCTTTCCCACCTCATTTCACCTCGGCCCGCTGGTCTTTCACACCTACGGCTTTGGGCTGGCGATCGCCGCGTACGTCGCCTACGTCTACGCGCGTCGACGCCTGGAGAAACGCGACATCGCCGTGGCGCCCTTCGCCCGCTTTACGTTCTGGATCCTGGTCAGCGGGCTGATCGGAGCCCGTGGCGCCAATATCGCCACCAACTGGAGTTACTACGACGGACATCCGGGCCGTTGGATCGCGGTGTGGCAAGGGGGGCTCGCGAGTTTCGGCGGCATCGGCCTCGCGCTGGTCGTCGGCCTGATCCTGTCGAGGAGATACTGGCCCGCCACCAGACTCGCCGCCTTTACCGACGCGTTGGTCCCCGCCCTCGTGTGCGGTTGGGCCCTGGGCCGGTTCCTCGGACCTCAGTTCATGGTGGCGGGAGGAGGGCACCTGACCCATCAGTGGTTCGGTTTGCACTATCACGGCCAGGTCGGCAAGCGAGTACCCGTCCCCCTTATCCAAGGCTGCGAGGACGGTCTGCTCTGGCTCGCTCTCATCGCCCTGGAGCGCACGAGAGCGAAGAACGTTCCGGGGGTCATTACCTCAGTGGGGATGATCGTCTGGGGTGTCGTGCGATCCACCGACGAACGTCTGCTGCTCGGCCAAGAGTCCCACAGCGGCTCGCTCGGCGTGCAGATTGCCGGTCTCGTGCTCGCCGCAGGCGGCATCGTGACCCTGATTGTGCACTGGCCGAAGCAAAGGACCAGCCCGCCCGCCGAAGATCACTCGATCGATCTCGGCAACGCGCAGCGCAGTTAGAACAGAGAGTTCCACTCGGCGTCGGTGAGCTGGGCCAGGGGACGAACGCCGTCACTTTTTTGGACCACGATCACCCGCGCGTCGTCGATGTAGGAGACGTGGTCGAGTCCGGTGCGTCGCCACGGCGAGAAGATCGTTCGGGTCATCGCGTCCTGGGAGTACAGCGCACGAACCAATAGCGCGTCATCCGAGGCCGCCACGACAACGGCCGGTCGCTCCTTGGACGTGATCTCGGGCTCGAGCGGATCGAGCGCGTCAAATGGTACGTCGACCAGGACGAGGGAACCGGCGAGTGGATGATCGGGATCAAATCGCGACTCCTCGAGCGGCGTCAGCGTGACCCGCCGACGCACCTCGGGCGCGCTCATCGGCGCAGGCGCTACGGGAGTCGAGGGGCGCGGCGCGGTGTTCTTTGGGTGCGCCCGGCTGGGCACCCGTGTAGGGCTAAGCGCCTTCTTCTTGCGTTTCTCCTCTTCGCGACGCTGCTTGCGCTGTTCGCGAATCGCCGGGCGAATCTCGCGAGGGGGCGCCAGAACTGACGTCGCTCGGGCGTCGGGGACCTCGGGAAGCGAAAACTCCTCGCGTTCGGCCAGGATCTGACGACAGTGGGGCGCGGCGGGAAAATTCTCGCCCACCGCGAAGGCGAGCACGCTGAGTGCCTCGTCCCGCGATCCACCAGCGCGAAGGAACTCGTCGATCGCTTCGCACAAGCGTTCGTAACTCGGATTCTCCGCGTGCTCGCCGAGAAGTTCAATGATCCTTTCGAGTGGTGTGAGTGCAATCACTTCGAGCAGCCCGCGCACCGCAGGCACTGGTGCACTCACGGCGAACGCTCGGACGTCGCGGCGTTGTTGGAGCTGTCGTAGGGGCACGCCCACGACCGCACTGACCTTGGCGTTCGCGCGCAAGTCCAACGTGTCAACGACACTCAGCACGTGATCCGCGTCCATCGTCAATAGCGCCGCTCGCATGACATTGTTGGCGTTGCTGGTGGAGTCGGTCACAGAGCTACGAGTTGACGGCGATGTTCTCGAGAACGGACGTACCCAGGGCAAGTTGGCGCCGAGCAACAGTCACCCGTCCAGTATTGCAGGCGACCCCTACGTTTCTATCGAGCGTGCCCTCGGTGCGAAGAGCCTGCGAATTAGCATCCTTTCAGTGGAACAGTCGACGCCGTACCGGAGTGAACTGC
>DATJUR010000061.1:0-3574 GCA_035502215.1 Acidimicrobiales bacterium
CCCGACGGCACGAGTATTCGACGACGCGACCCAGGGGTGAGCGCCGCGGGACGCAGGTACGTCCAAACCACCCCCTGATAGCGGCGCCAGGCGGGTAGCACCGGCGCGCCGCCCTCGACAAACACTCGCGCCGCCGCGACGGCTCGTTCGAGCAGCGCACCACGTGCCCCGAACGTCGCCTCCAGCTCCTTGGGCGTGGCGCCGCTCACAAAGGCGCCCAGAGCCCGTGCCACCACCTGTCGCTCGTGAGCGAGCGCGTCGTCAAAGCGACCGTGCCCAATGCGCCGCCGACCGCCCATCGCCATGCCCTGAGACGGAGGAACCAACACAACGAGGCGCGCGGACATCGCGCCAGAGTAGTGCTCAGGCCGCGCTCAAAGCGTCTTTCGTAAGTCCGAAGGATCGAAGAAAGTTTCGAACTCTCACCACCTGGTCCTCGGTGAGCTCGCGCGTGCGAGTCGATCCGAATGAGACCGTTTCGCCTTCAACCGTGATAGCCCAATTGCCCCGGTGCGTCTCGTGAACTTCGCCGAAGCGGGCTAGGAGAGAGCACACGTCGTGCCACTGAATATTGTGGTTCAACGGGTGACAGAACAGTTTCTGAGCGGTGACGCGGTGGTGATGATCTAACTTGATCGACATACTCAGCCCCCTTAAGGGTCTAGGTTATTTGTCCCTCCACCAGCACTATCTACCTTTTAGCTCGGGCTGTCAAGGTTCGCGACGATCTCGACGTGTTCGGTCATCGGGAAGAGATCAAATACTCGCAGGTCACTTAGGACAAACCCGTGGCCTAAGAAGTTCTTAAGGTCGCGGGCGAACGTCGCCGCGTCGCACGACACATACACGACTTGTCGCGGGAGCCGTGCAACAAGTGCGTCAACGACTCCCCGGGCCAGGCCCTGGCGCGGTGGGTCAAGGACGACCACGGAGCCCTCGCGCACGGTATCGTTCACCGATCGCGGTGTCACTGACCACTCGCGCACTTTGAGTTGGCCGAGTCCCGCCGCGTTCTCACGCGCGTCGCGCACGGCGTAGGGCGACGACTCCACCGCGGTGAGCCGGCCGCGTTCGCCCACGCGACGAGCCAGCGCAACACTGAAGAGACCCACACCGCTGTAGAGATCCACCGCGTCGTCGCCCCTCTCGAGTCGCACGAACTCCATGACCGTTTCGCTCAACAACCGGGGCGCGTCACGGTGCGACTGCCAAAACGAGCGCGGCCCCACCTGGTAGACGTGGCCATCCACTGCCACCCGCGAGTGCGTCGAGGGATCGAGCGGCCCGCCCGCGAGCGAACGAACCTCCACCGAGGCGAGTGCGTCGTTACCGCGACGGGTAACGGCAAATGGTTCACCGTCGCCGATGGCCCGGAGTTCCACTTCGTTCACGCCCGGCCACGGGTGCGAGAGCGCCGCGTCGAAGGCGCGCGATGCTACCCAGCACGACTCGATCGGGACGAGGTCGTTGGTGCGAGCCTTGCGCAGACAGAGTCGTCCCCGCTCATCGACCGCGCAGCGAAGTCGCGTCCTGGAGGCTTCCCCCGAAGATCCCGCAGCGACGTCGACCTCGCGCTCAACGCCAGCGATGCGTCGCAAGTGCTCAGAAACGAGTGCGCTCTTCCACTTCATCTGTGCGCGCGCGTCAGCGTGCTGGAGGTCACAGCCGCCACAGCCGAACGGGTGAGCGTAGGGACATGGCGGCGACACGCGATCGGGACTTGCTTCGAGAATCTCGATGGCCTCACCGCGGTAGAACTTCGACGTCGTCTCGCTCACCCGCATCAGTACGAGTTCACCTACGAGTGAGTTGCGCACAAAACTGACACGGCCATCGGGCGCGCGGCCGACCCCGCCACCCGTGGCGGGTCGCTCGACGCGAACCGTTAGCAACCCCTCGTCGGATGGCACCTCAGCCGGCGCGACTCAAGAACAGATCAACGAGTTCTTGGGCGCGTACGCGCGCCGCCGGAGTCTCACTGGCTGTGCGAGCGATAAAGGCGTCCACGTCGATACCAAAGTCGCGCACGTCGTCTTCGTCAGCCGACAGCCAGTCCTTCAGCTGCACGTCGTCTACTTCGGGGTGAAACTGCACCGCCAGGTGCGGACCCACCACGAAGACCTGTACCGCGCGCGGCGTCGTTGCCCACACTTCGGCTCCCTCGGGCAATACGCATTCATCGAAGTGAAACTCGAGCCAGGGGCCTCGAGACAGCTCGACGCCGTCTCGCACGTCAATCTCAAACCACCCGAGTTCTTCTTGATCGGCCCGGCGCACCGTGCCGCCGAAAAAATGACACAGCGCTTGCGCACCGAAGCAGATGCCCAGAATCGGCAGTCCTCGAGCGTCGGCTTCGGCGATGAGGGCGAGTTCATGGCGAAACCAGGCTGATTGGTGTTCCACGTCATAGACCGCGCTCTTCGATCCCAGGATGATGAGTGTGTCGTATCCCTCGAGCGAGGGAGCGCGCTGGGACTCGTCGATCATCGCCACGTCCACGTCGTAGCCGCGCGCCGCGAACGCCTCGCCGACGAGTCCCGGGTGATCTTCTACGTGATGGCGCAGGGCCAGAGCGCGCTTCATGGTGGTATCGACTCTAACGGCGCGGTCAGCCCTCCAAAGGCTGGAACAACGAATCTAGGCGCCGGGCAACGACCAACCCAGGCCCAGCGCGATCTCCTTGCATGTCGGACAGAGCGGAAATCTGGCGGGGTCGCGTCCCGGAACCCAGACCTTGCCGCACAGCGCCGTCACCGGTGTGGCGTTGACCATGCCGTCAACTACGGAGTTGCCCAGCGCCACAAACTCGCCGTCCTTGGGCGTGTAGCCCTCGAGCACCAAGTGAGTAAAGCGCTCGTGGTCGCCCTGGTCGGCTTCGACGCTCGACTCCACAACGACGTCGGTTTGGGTCTGGATCGTCACCACCTCAATTTAATATCCGTTACCTTAGGTAGCCATGAAGGCTCGACGTCGGCGCGCGCGCACTCCTACGCACTCCACCGGTCGGGTCTCCTCGCACGTCACACGCGAGGGCTCCCCCAAGAAGTCCTATCGCACCGAACGCGAAGCCCAGAGCGCGGCGCAACTGGCCTGGACGCTCAACGGCGCCGAACTCGGCGTCTATCGCTGCGAGTTTTGCCATCAGTGGCACATGGGGAGTTCACGGCGCGCGGATTAGCGCGTCGGGACAAAAGCGGGCAGTATGGGGACAAGCAAAGAGAAAGGCTTCTCATGTCGGTTCAGGCGTACATCCTGATTCAGTCGGAAATTGGATCGAGCGAGAAGGTGGTACTCGCCACCCGCGCCGTACCCGGCGTACTGGAGTCCTTTGAAGTCACCGGCCCCTACGACGTCATCGTGCGGTGCGAGGCCGGCAGCGTTGACGACCTGGGTAAGTTCATCGTCGGGGCCATCCAAAAGGTCCCGGGAATCACGCGCACCCTGACTTGCCCCGTGGTCAATATCGAGTAACTCGACCTAGTCCCACCACAGGTCGTGGTGCACCACGCCCTGGCCGATCAAGTTGAGTTGCACCTGGCTGGTGCCTTCGACAATGGTGAGTTGCTTTGCGTCA
>DATJUR010000062.1:0-4005 GCA_035502215.1 Acidimicrobiales bacterium
TGATGAAGGCCACTCGATCGGCGACGCGGGTCCCGACGTTAACCTCGATGACCTGGTCGGCGGCCTTGACGAGTTTGTTGCTCTTCGCGCCCACCACGCCAAGAAGCAGGTGGGTGGCGGGTGCGGGCGACGACATCCACTCGGTGATGCGAGCGATCTCCTCGGCGACGAGCAACTGCGCATCGCGCAGCACGACGACTCGGCGTTCGCTCAAGAAGGGTGGGGTGTTGAGGGCTTCGAGAACCGATGGCACGCTGGACTCGCCCGACAGCGTGACGTCCTTGGCGGTGAAGTCCTGGAGCGCGAAGGACGGGTCGAGGTCGCCGAGGGCGGCCCCGATGGCGTTGTGCAATGCGTCGTAGACCATCGTCGCATCAGTGCCCACCACGGCCAGCGTGGCGCCACTCACGAGACGCTCCCTATCTGCTCGAGCACGTCACGCACGCGAACTGATCCGGCCACGTCATGAACCCGAACGATACGACAGCCCTGTGTGATGCCCAGCGCCACGGCCGCCGTCGACGCGCTCGTGCGCTCGTGCACCGCCAGGTTGAAGTAGTCACCGAGGAACGTCTTGTTCGACGCCGAGAGCAGTAGCGCCGAGCCCAGGGCCGCCAGGACCGCTGTGTCGCGCAACAGCTGCAGCGACTGGGCAACGGTCTTTCCCAAATCGAGACCTGCGTCCAGGACAATCTGATCGTGTCGCAGGCCCGCCGCCAGGGCCCAGCGACGCCGTTCCAGGAGAAACTCACTCACGCTCGTCGTCACGTCGTCGTAGTGCGGCTCGGGATCGGCCACCCGGGGTCGAAGCCGAATGTGAGTCGCCACCACCGTGGCCTTAGCCGCCGCGGCGACGCGAAGATAGTCGGGATCCGAGAAACCGCTGATGTCGTTGCCCACGACCGCCCCCGCCTCAAAACTGGCCCGAGCGACGCTCGAACGCCACGTGTCCACGCTGAGCGGGACGTCAAAGCGCTTCGTGAGTTCTTCAATCACCGGCACGACGCGATCGAGCTCTTCCTGCTCGCTCACCTCGTCTCCCGGACCGGCCTTGACTCCTCCGACGTCGAGGATGTCGGCGCCGTCTGCCACGAGCGTTTGGGCGCGCGCGTAGAAGTCATCGAGGTCGTAGGTCGCGGCCGGTGAGTAAAAGGAGTCGCGAGTGCGATTCAAGATCCCCATCACCAGGGCGCGGCGCGACACGTCCAACGATCGTGGCCCGAGGGACACCACGAGTGGCTCGACGGGCCGAAAGACCCCCACTAGTAGAGGCGACTGGCCAGGCGCCGACGATACGACACGTATCGCGGGTCCTCGGGGCCCAGCGCATCGAGCACCTCGATCAGCTGGTCCTTGAGAGCCTCATTGGACGCCGACTGTTCCAGCAAGTGCTCCAAGGTCAGATCCAAGTCACCATCGAGACTCACGCCGCTTCGCTGCAGGCGAAGACGGGCGAGCACCGTCTTGGCGGGCAGCACGTTCGCCACGGGCGTCAAGAGGGCCTCGGCTTCGTCGAGTCGATCCTCTCGGCGTAGGTAGTCACCCAGGGCAACGATCGCCTCGACGTTGGAGGGATCGAGCTCCAGCGCCGCGCGAAGAGACGCTTCGTCCCCCTGGTCTACGAGCTTGTCGACCACCGACGCGCCGGGGGCGAGGCGCTCAACGAACTCGCGCACCGCCGACTCGGGGAGTGCTCCCACGAAGGAGTCCACGATGGCCCCGTCCTTAATCGCGAACACAGCGGGAATGGACTGCACTTGAAAGGCGCGCGAGATATCGGGGTTCGCGTCAACGTCGACCTTGGCGAGCTCGACGGCTCCCCCGGTTTGCTCCACGACCCTTTCGATGATCGGCGACAGCGTGGTGCACGGTCCGCACCACGTCGCCCACAGGTCAACCACAACGGGCACCGTCTTAGATCGCTCGATCACGTCCGTCGCAAATGTCGCGTCGGTGACATCCTTCATGGGCGTCAGCCTAACGGTCCGCTTCGCGAGAGGGAGGGGTCACGTAACGCTGTTAGCGTCTCCCTCTATGGGGACGGTGACCGGGATCAACGAGACCGCCGTCACCGAGTGGATGAGCAAAGAACTCAACGCGATCGCCCCGCTCAGCTTCGAACTCATCGCCGGGGGCCGCTCGAATCTCACCTTTCGGGTCACCGATGCGACGGGCGCCACCTTCGCGCTGCGCCGTCCACCGCTCAGTCACGTTCTGCCAACCGCCCACGACATGGTGCGCGAGCACACGATTATTTCGGCCCTCTACCCTCAGGGTATTCCCGTGGCCCGACCCCTCGGACTGTGCACTGACCCCGAGGTCAATGACCGCGCGTTCTACGTCATGGAGTTCGTAGACGGGGCCATTCTTCGCGATCGCCACGAAGCCGAGGTGACCTTTGACGTCGCCACGCGCGCGCAGATCGGCGACCACTTAGCCACCACACTCGCCCACCTCCACGATCTGGACGTCGAACGAGCCGGCCTGGAGAACCTGGCGCGACACGAGGGCTACATCGAGCGCCAGCTCAACCGTTGGCGCAGCCAGTTCGAGCAAATGAAGGTCGAAGGGCTCGACCATGAGAATCTGGTCGAGGAGGTCGGTGACGACTTGGCGCGCTCGATTCCACCCCAGCAGCGCGTCTCGGTCGTACACGGCGACTACCGACTCGATAACACCGTGCTCGACGATCAGGGCCACGTGCGCGCCATCCTCGATTGGGAGATCTGCACGCTGGGCGACCCGGTGGCCGACGTCGGAACGCTGCTGTGCTACTGGTCCGAGCGTGACGACCCGACCGACTTTCTTCTGGGCTCCGCGCCATCGACCGCAGAGGGATTCGTCGGCCGTAACGAGGTGCTCGGGGCCTACGCGCGGCACTCGAACCTGGACTTGTCGAATGTCGCTTACTATCAAGCATTCGGATATTGGAAACTCGCCTGCATCATGCAAGGCGTCTTTGCGCGCTATCGCGCCGGGGCGACGGCGGGTGACCGGGGCAGCGTCGACAGCTACCCCGCGCTGATCGCATTGCTCGCCGAGACAGCAAAACAGACTTTGGAGAAGTAATGGACGACGAAATCTACGACCGCATCATCTTCCTCGCCGATCCTGATCTCAACGAGCCGGTTCTGGTGATCGGACTCGAAGGGTGGATTGACGCGGGCATCGCGGCCAGCACGGCGGTGGCCACCTTGCTCGAGACCATTCCCACCGAGGTGTTGGCGACCTTTGACACCGAGTACTTCATCGACCAGCGAGCACGCCGTCCCCTCGCGCGCATCGTCGATGGCGTCACGACCGAGCTCACCTGGCCCGAGATTCAGCTGCGCTATGGCCGCGACGGAGATGGAGCCGATGTGCTCTTCCTGGTGGGTCCCGAGCCGGACTTTCACTGGAGCGACTTCGTTGACGTGGTCACCGACGCCGCCGGGCGCTTCGACGTGCGACTCGTGGTGGGCCTGGGAGCCTTTCCCGCCCCCACGCCCCACACGCGACCCATTCGCATCATCGGCACCGCGCCCGCCCAAAGTTCTCACCTGCTCACCTCTGTGGGCTCGGTCAGCGGCGAACTCGAGGTGCCAGCCGGTATCGGCACTGCGCTGGAGCTCGGCTTCGCCGACGTCGATATGGACATCATTACGCTCTGGGCCCGCGTGCCGCACTACGTCGCCTCGATGCCCTACCCTCAAGCCGCCGCCGCCCTCATCGACGGGCTCGCGAGCATGTCGGGGCTGACCTTGGACGCAGGAACGCTGCGCGCGGCGGCCGACGACGCTCGCCAACGCGTTGATGATCTCGTGACCAACAACCCCGATCACCTCACGATGGTCGAGCGACTCGAAGCCGCGGCCGACGAGAACGAGGGCACCTCGCTCGGCGAAGAGTTGCCCAGCGGCGACGAGCTCGCGGCCGAGCTCGAGAGGTTCTTACGCGGCGAATCGACCTAATGGGACTGGAAAGTCTTCCGTAGTTGAGAGAGGCTTCCCACCGAGCCGCTGATTG
>DATJUR010000063.1:0-11445 GCA_035502215.1 Acidimicrobiales bacterium
GGTACGAGGTGAGGTCGTCGCGCGGATGAGCTTCGTGATCTTCCATCTGGGCGACGAAGTACTCTTCGATCGGCGCGAAGTCCTCGATGCGCTTTTCTTCGGACTCGTCGACCGCTTCGGTGATCATGTGCACGATATCGACGAAGCGGTCGGTGTCCTCTTCGGGAAAGCCGAGCATCTCGCGGATGACGTTGGGCGGGATCAGCCGCGCGTAGTCCCAGGACGCGTTTACCTCTTCGTCATCGCCGAAGCGCTCGAGCAGATCGCGACAGAGCTGGCGGATCTGGGGTTCGAGTTTGTTGATGACCCCCGGAGCGAAAGCGGGCAAAATCAACTTGCGCGCCATCTGATGAAACGGCGGGTCCGAAGTAATGGGCGGAGCCACGCCGATCGGCGCCGGCAGCGCGTCTTCACCAGGACGACCCTCTTCCATGATCACCGCGCGGCTCGTGAAGTGCTCGGTGTCCTTGGCGATGGCCGACACGCCCGCGTGCGTGGCCGGGAACCACGCGCCGCCGAAGCGGTTCGTATGCGCGACCGGACAGCGCTGGCGCAGGTCCTCCCAAATCGGGTACGGGTCGTTCACCCACGCGGGGTCCGTGTGGTCGAAGTCCGTGGCGAAATCGACAACGGGGGGCTTGTCGGTCATTCGTCCCCCTCGATGAAGATGGCGTGTTCGGGGCAGTTCGCCTGAGCTAGGCGCGCCAACTCAAGGGTCTCATCACTGAGGGTTCCGTCGCCGAGGACGACCCCGTTACCCAACTCGTCGAATCCAAACAGGCTGGGCGCCATCGAAAAGCACCGTCCCTGTCCTTGGCAGAGTTCTCCGTCGATCACCACTCTCACGGTTCCCCCCGTCGTGCGTCGTCTCAGGCCCGACATTACTACCTAGTAACGAGTGCAGAACATTCAGAAGGCGGTCCAGTTTGACCCCGACACCACGCCAGTCTGACGGACCGAGGGAGCGAACCTACTGCGCGTACGACAGTGCCTCAGCCTTGTCGTCGAATCCAACAATGTCAACGATCTGACCCGCGCGCACGGTGAGAACCTGAAAGCGTAGGTTCGTGCCGCCGCGCTCTCGAGCGTCATTCGTGCCTTGCACCACCAGGCTCACCACAAGATGGTCGCCGACCACTTCGACACTGGTAGCGCTGGCGTGGATGCCTGACTCCTGGGCTCGCTGATACCAGTTCAGCACCTGGGTGCGGTTCTTGCAGGTGGGATTGCGAGCACCAGGGGCTCCCCATGTCACGTCCGGGTCCAGGAACTCGGCGAACGCCGCAACATCGCCTCGCGCGAGCGCCACCCTAACCCCCGCGGCCAACTCATCGATGGTTGTCTCCACGCCCAGTGAGCCTAGGCCGGCACAACCCCGAGGGTTCATCCGAACCACTAAGTGAGCACTCAGAGTCCCCGACTCACGCGTCCTCAATTTCCTCGCGACTAATCCCGAGAAAATACAGCACCGCATCCAGGTACGGCACCGAGAGTGCGGTGTCGGCGTGAGCTTGCACGACAGCCTTGGCGTTAAAGGCGATGCCCAGACCGGCGAGTGAAATCATGTCGATATCGTTGGCCCCGTCGCCCACGGCGACGGTCTGATCGAGCGGCACGCCAACTTCCGCGGCAAAGCGCCGCAGCGCCTCCGCCTTGCCAGCACGGTCCAGTATCTCGCCCACCACTCGACCGGTGAGCACACCGTCTCGTACATCCAAGCGGTTGGCCGCGACGTGGGTCACGTCGAGCTCTTTCAAGAGCGGCTCGAGCACCTCGAGAAAACCACCCGAGACCACGGCGGGCACGTACCCGAGTCGCAGCAGTGTGCGCAGCAGCGTGCGGGCACCGGGGGCGAGACGCAGCGACGCGCGAATCTCGTCGAGCACGCTGACCGGGAGACCTTCGAGCAGCGCGACGCGCTGACGCAGCGCGTCGGCAAAGTCGATCTCCCCGCTCATCGAGGCGTGCGTGATCGCGCTGACTTCCTGGGCGCGTCCCGACGCGGCTCCGAGAAGGTCGATCACTTCGTCTTGGAGCAGCGTCGAGTCGGCGTCCATCACGACCAGGTGCTTGGCGCGACGGTGCAGCCCCGCTCGTTGGACCGCCAGGTCGAGTCCGCTCGTTTCGGCGACGGTCGCCAGGTTCTCGCGCAGGGCCCCGTGATCGGGGCCCATCACGATCAACTCGTAACAGTCAACGGGATAGCTGGCGAGGTGCACGATGCGCTCGCAGGTGGCGTCGCTGCGCGCGATGGCGTGAAAGATCTCTTCGAGCTGGCCCGCTGAGATCGTGGGCGCGAGCAAGGTCACCAGCAAGCGAGGGCCCCGACGTTCGTCACTGGGCGTGACGATATCCACCGACGACGTGATGCCCGCGGTCTCGATCGGACGGCTCGCCAGGGCCGCGAGCAGATCGTCGCGCGTGGTGTCGGCTTCGCTCGACACCTCGGCACACAGCACCAGAGTCCCGCGAATTGTGATCTGGGCGACATCCATCAGGCGAACATCGTCGCGCTCGAGGGCGTGCAAGGCCCCGAAGAGCTCGGCGCCCACCCCGGGTCGGTCGGGTCCGCTCACCGTGACGAGATAGGTCGTTGGAAGCATGACTCAAAGCGTACGGGGTACGCCGCGCGCCCTAGGTGGCCTCGTGCTCGCGCAGGGCGCGCACCTCGGCGACGTGCACGTCGGTGCGCGCATCAAATCGCCACAGGGAGGGCAGTGCGGCCCCGACGACGGCCACCGAACCGGTACACGCGAGGCCCCCGAAGGTGAGGGAGAACCGCAGAGAGGTCCACGCGGCCATGACGCCCGCGCGGAACTGGCCGGCCGTGGGGCCGAGCGAGTACGAGATCATCTCGATGCCGGCCATGCGTCCACGCACGTCGGGGGGGATGGACTCGTTCCACATCGTGTTGCGAAACACGCCGCTGATCGAGTCCGCCCCACCCGCGAGCACGAGACCCGCCAGGACCAGCCAGAGAATGGAGGACGCTCCGAAGAGGGCGATGCCGAGCCCCCAGAGGGCTGCGGCTGCGATGATTGCCCGGCCGTATCGATGGATGTGGTGTGTCCAGCGCGAGGTCAGTGTGGCCACCAGCGCCCCAAAGGGCAGGCCGCAGTAGAGCAGCGACAACGCGTAGGACTCGTGGAAACGCACCGCGACAAAGGGCAGCATGACCACGGGAAACGCGAGGATCATGGCCAAGAGGTCGATGATGTACGTGCCCACGATGTCCGGACGACCCCTGGCGTAGCGCACGCCCCCGCGCATGGACTGCATCACGCTGTCGGGCACGTTCTCGGGTGCCGGCACCGCGTGAAGTCGCGAGAGCAAGTACAGCGAGATAGCAAAGGTGATGACGTTGGCCAAGTACACCGAGCCCGGACCGAAGGCGACCGCGGCGAGACCGCCCAGGGCGGGTCCCACGATCGAGGCCGTAGTGGAACTGACGTTGGAAAGAATGGACGCTGAGCGCTGGAGCCCCGGGGCGACCAGGACCTGGTTCATCGCGGCGACACTCGGAGTCTGCAAACTCGACGCGCCGGCCACGATGGCGGCGTCAAGATAGAGGATCCCGGTGAACGGGCGAGCGAGCAGAGCGTTGCCCAGTAGCAGTGCCGTTGAGGCCATCAAAACGATCTCCATGGTCACGATGAGTCGACGTCGGCTGATGCGATCAGCCAAGACGCCGCCGTAGAGGCCAAAGACCACGAGCGGGGCGAGTTCGACCAGGCCGATGGAGCCGACCGCCAACGTCGAGTGGGTCAGCTGGCGCAGTTGAAACGGAGCCGCCACGTAGGTCGCCTGAGAACCCAGCATCGAGATGAAACCGGCGACGTAGAGACGTCGATACTGCTGGGAGTTACGCAGGGGCGAGAGATCGAGCCCGAAGAATCCTTGGCTCACGCGGGACCTGCCACCCAGCCTTCTGACTCGTCGAAGTGGCGCAGCACCTTGGCGGGCACTCCCCCGAGAACCACGTGATCGGGAAACGAGCCCCGCACGACGGCGCCCGCGGCGACGGTGGTGTTGCGACCGAGCGTGGTGCCGGGAAGAATTACGACGTTCGCGCCGAGCCAGCTACCCGAGCCGATCCTGACTGCTCCCTCAGTGGGCGTCTGCCAGCCCACCGGCACGTCGAGGTCCTCGTACGAGTGGTTTTGATCGGTGATGTAGACGTAGGGTCCCGTTTGAATCTCGTCGCCCAACTCGATTGACCAGTGCCCCACGATGTGGGATCCGCGACCGATGACGCAGCGTTTTCCAATCGAGACCGTGGGCGTGGCCAACATGACCTGGTCGGCGTTGATGCCGGCAGTCAGGCACACGTTCGGACCAATCAGTGTCTCATCGCCGATGGAGAGATACCGCTCGTTATAGATGACGCCCTGGGGAGCCATCAGCGCCGCGCGCTCTCCGAAGTAAAAGAACTCTCGGGCGTAGTCGTCGTCGGGCCCGACCGTCGCTACCTCGTTGGCGTAGCGACGCCAACGACGAATGCTCTCGCCGAGGTAGCGCCGAAAGGTCAGTCGTCTACTCACCTGAGTCACGCTATCCTGCGCGATTTTCGAGGACCTAAGTTAGAAACGTCATGGTGGACGTCGCAATCGTGGGATCGGGCTTCGGGGGACTGGGTGCAGCCATTCGGTTGCGCCAACAAGGCGTGCGAGACATTGTGATTTTCGAGCGCGCGGGAACCCTCGGTGGTACCTGGCGCGACAACGTGTATCCCGGGTGTCGCTGTGACGTGGCGAGCGACCTTTATTCGTTTTCCTTTGCTCCGAATCCCGCGTGGACGAACACGTATAGCTACCAACCCGAGATTCGCCAGTACTTAGAAGACGTGACCGACGGCTATGAGGTACGCGAACTCATCGAGTTCAATCACGACGTGGCCGATGTGAGCTTCGACGAGGTCATCGGCCAGTGGCGCCTGGCGACCAACCACGGCGAGTTCCTTGCAACTTGCGTGATCTTGGCGACCGGTGCACTGGCCGAACTCAAACTGCCCGACATACCCGGACTCATCGACTTCCAGGGCCCCATCATGCACACCGCGCGCTGGGACCACCAGGTCGATCTCGCCAACAAACGCGTGGGCGTCATCGGTACCGGCGCGAGCGCCGTTCAGGTCATCCCCGAGATCGCCCCACTGGTGGAGTCGCTCAGTGTCTTTCAACGAACGCCGTCCTGGGTCCTACCCCATCAGGGGCACACGGTCATGGACCGCACGAAGCGGCTCTTCGCCGACGTTCCCCTGGTCCAGCGAGCGATGCGCTACTGGCGCTACTGGCGCAACGAGAAGTCGGTGCTCGGCTTCGTTAAGGATCCGCGCCGAATGGAAATAGCCGAAACCATGTCGCGCGATCACCTGGCTCGTCAGGTCAACGATCCGGTCCTGCGCGAGCGTCTCACTCCGTCGTATCGCATGGGCTGCAAGCGCGTACTGATTAGCAACTCGTACTACCCCACCTTCGAGCGTGACAACGTCGAGCTCGTTACCGAGCCCATTGAGCGCATCGAGCGGCTCGGCATTCGGACAGCTAACGGCCGACTCCACGAACTTGATGTCCTCATCTCGGCGACCGGCTTCTACGTGACCGACAACCCGATGGCCCAGAAGGTTCACGGTCTCTCGGGAGTCTCTCTGGCCGACACCTTTCGCCGCGACCTGCCCCACTACAAGGGCACGTCCTTTCCGGGCTTTCCCAATCTCTACATGTTGGGCGGCCCCAATACGGGTCTCGGGCACACCTCGGTCATCTTCATGATGGAGTCCCAGCTGAACTACGCGGTTCGCGCAGTCAAAACCGCGCTCGCTACCGACGCGCTCATTGAACCCAAACTGCACGTGGCACGCCGTTGGACGCGCGATGTGCAGTCGAAGTTGCCCTCCACTGTGTGGGGTACCGGGTGCTCGAGTTGGTACGTCAACTCCGAGGGTCGCAACACCGTAATCTGGCCCGACTTCACGTTCACGTTTCGTCGAGCCACGCGACGCTTCTCGAGGCGGGACCACCTCGTCCAGGCGGCGCCTCTTAGTCGAGACTGAGCGGCGCGTCGATATCGATGCCATCGGCTACGCCGACGACATCGGGGATCAACGACTCGGCGAGGTGCGTGCGCACGCGCTCGTCGATCTCAGCCATCGTCTGAGGGTTCTCGCGCAGGAACGTCTTGACGTTCTCGCGACCCTGGCCCATCTGCTCACCTTCGTAGGTAAACCAAGCACCGGCCTTCTTCACGAAGCCCAGTTCCACCGCGACGTCAAGGATCGAACCCTCGCGACTGATGCCCTGGCCGTACATGATGTCGAACTCCGCCTGACGGAAGGGCGCGGCACACTTGTTCTTCAGAACTTTGACTCGTGTGCGGTTACCGACGACTTCCGTGCCGTCCTTGATCGATTCAATGCGACGAATGTCGAGGCGAACCGAGGAGTAGAACTTCAGCGCCCGACCACCGGGGGTTACCTCAGGGTTCCCGTAGCTAATTCCTATTTTCTCGCGTAGCTGGTTGATGAAGATGGCGACGGTGTTGGACTTGGACAGACCGCCGGTCAACTTGCGCAGAGCCTGACTCATCAGGCGAGCCTGAAGACCCACGTGCGTATCGCCCATGTCGCCTTCGATCTCGGCGCGCGGTGTCAATGCCGCCACCGAGTCAATGACCACGACGTCGATGGCACCTGAGCGAATCAGCATGTCGACGATCTCGAGCGCCTGCTCTCCCGTGTCGGGTTGGCTGATGAGAAGGTCGTCGACGTTCACGCCGATGGCGCGCGCGTACACCGGGTCCATGGCGTGCTCGGCGTCGATGTAGGCGCACACGCCACCGTTGCGCTGGGCTTCGGCCACTACGTGCATGGCCAGGGTCGACTTACCCGAAGACTCAGGGCCGTAGAGCTCGACGATGCGCCCGCGCGGCACACCGCCGATACCCAGGGCCATGTCGAGAGCTAAGGCCCCGGTGGGGATGGACTCAATGGCGAAGTGGGTGGTCTCGCCCATGCGCATGATCGAACCCTTGCCGAACTGCTTTTCAATCTGGCCGAGCGCGGCGTCGAGGGCCTTGGTGCGATCATCGGATGCCATTGATGTCTCCTTCTTTGCTGTCATTGCAGGGACGCTACGAACCTGCTGTCACATCGGTTGGTCACCGTTGGGTCCACCGTACTACGAACAAGTGTTCGTATTCGGTATTTGACGCCGCTGCCGAAACATCACGTTCAACGTAGAAAAATACTCGCGATTAGGGTTGTTTTCGTGGCAAAGAACAACGACGATGAGCACGACATCGACGAGGTTTTCACCCCCGAGATGGACCCCGAGGCCGGGATCAAGGAAGTTCTGCGCGACGCGGGAACCGAAGATCACGAACTCGAAGCCGAGCCTGACGTCATCAGCGACCCGGGAGTTGAGGGCGGCGTTGACGAGCCCAACGAAAGCACTGACTAATCAGTCGCTCGAGCCCTAGTCGGTGAGTGCTTGGTAGACGAGTGCTTGGAGTCGGCGCCTGATGGGATAGGTGCCGCTGGGCAGGAGCTGGGTATAGAAGCTCGCCGACAGGTCCTCGGCCCGGTCCACCCAAAACGTCGTGGACGCGGCCCCACCCCAGGAGTACGTACCCTCGCTAGCCAGCGTCTTGTTCTTGCGTCGATCGTTGAGTACCGATCCCCCAAATCCAAAGCCCAGACCGGCGTACTCCACTTCGGCGTACGAGTCCGCGGCGTACTGATCGAGGTCCGCGTCACCGGGCAGGTGATTCGACATGATCAGGTCGGTCGAGCGACGAGAGAGCAGGCGGACTCCATCGACCTGACCACCGCCGAGCAATAGGGCGGCGAAGCGGTCGTAGTCATGGGCGCTCGAGAGCAGGCCACCCCCACCGCCCAGCAGCCGAGGGGGATGGAGCGAGTACTTCGCCCAACTCTCCTGGGGCACCGATCCCGCCAGTGAAGGAAAGTAGAGCATGGCCAGACGTTCGGCTTTCTGCGGCGGGCACCACCACTCGGTATCGCTCATGTCCAAAGGATCAAAGACTCGCTCCTTCAAGAACACATCGAGGGATTGACCGCTCCAGATCTCGATAAGCCGACCGAGCACGTCGAAGGCGACCGAGTAGTTCCACCTCGCTCCTGGTTGAAAGACCAGGGGGCTCGTACACCAGTCGTGGACCGCCTCTTCGAGGTCCGCGCCAGATTTATGGAGAAAGTCGTATCCCTTGTTGCGGTAGATCTGGTCGACGGGGTGTCGATACTGAAACCCGTAGGTGAGCCCACTGGTGTGGGTGAGGAGATGATGCACGCGCACCGGCACCTCGACGGGGACCGTCTCGGGGTCCTCGGGTGTGCCACCCACCCAGACCCGCGGCTCTCGCAGCTCTTCGATCCAGCGACCGACCTCGCTGTTCAGATCAAAACGGCCCTCTTCGAAGAGCATCATGGTGGCGAGCGCCACAATTGGCTTGGTCATCGAGTAGATGCGCCAGATCGTGTCGTCGGTGACCGCCAGGTCGTTCTCGCGATCGCGGTACCCGCCCTTGGCGCTCCACACCAACTGTCCCCCACGACGCACCGTGGCGAGCCACCCGGAAAGACGAGCGTCATCGACGTAGCGATCGAAGTAGGTGGCGATGCGCGTGAGACGTTGTGGCGAGAATCCCCACTCGCGCGGGTCAACCTCGACGATCAGATCGGACATACGACCTCCCCAATCGAGATTAGAGGAGGAGAATCCACGCGTCGGCTAGAGAACGCGACGAAGAACGTCGAGTGCACTAATGGCCGAGTACGCGCGAACGCGTGGACGATCGCCGGGCAGGTGCAAAGCGGCGTGGGTGACGTGCTCGCCGAGTGAGAGTCCCACGAACACGGTGCCCGCGGGTTGCCCCTCTTGCTCTTCCGGGCCGGCCACTCCGGTCACGCTCAACCCCACGTCGCTCTTGAGCAGACGCCGAACGCCCTCCGCCATCGCTTCGGCTGCGGGTCCGCTCACGACTGGTCCCACCGGCACATCCAGGACGTCGTACTTCACGTCCGAGGCGTAACTCACCACGCCACCGCGAAACCAGGTCGAGGCACCGGCCACGTTGACGAGCCGGCTCGCAATGAGACCACCGGTCAGCGACTCCGCAACCGCCAGGCTCAACGATCGTTCGACCAGCTTTGCGGCGACGACCGCTTCCATTGTCTCGTCCTTCACGCTGAAGATGATGTCGCCGAGCTTGTCGTCGATGAGGGTGGTGACCGCGCGCTCTTCGGCGGCGAGCAACGCCGTCGCCTCGGCGTCGTCGCTGCCCTTGGCGGTCAGTCGCACCTTGATCCCCTCGATGCCGGAAGCGAGAAACGCAATGGTGACCCGACCACCCTGCTCGAGCTCATCGAATCGATCGCCCAGAGCTTCGGCGAGCCCGGACTCACTGGCACCCCAGGTGCGAATCACCGTGCTCTTGATGACCCCCGCCTCACCCGACAGTCGCTGTCGCTCCAGCAGGTCAGGCAAGATGGCGCGCTCGAACATGTCGGTCATCTCGTAGGGCACGCCGGGCACGGCGTAAATCACCTTGAGGCCCAACGGGCAAATGAGACCCGGGGCGGTGCCCCGAGTTTGGGGAATGATCGTGGCTCCCTGGGGCACATCGGCCTGGAGGAGATTGTTGTCGGGCATCTCGCGCCCGCGTGAGCGAAACGCTCGCTGAATGACCTCGATGATCTCCTCGTGACGTTCGAGGGGAACGTTCATCACCTCGGCGAGCGCGGCGCGGGTGATGTCGTCCTGGGTCGGCCCTAGCCCGCCACAGACGATGACCGCGTCGCTGCGCGCCAGTGCGGTGCGAAACGCGAGCACGATGCGCTCATGGTTGTCGCCCACGTGTTGATGGAAGTGCGACGCGATCCCGTGGGCGGCTAACTGTTCGCCCAGCCACTGAGAGTTCGTGTCAGGAATCTGGCCGAGCAGCAGTTCCGTGCCGACCGCAACGATTTCAACGCGCACCGGCCACGACTCTCTTGCCCCCCTCGTAGTACTGCCACCCCGTGTAGATCGTAAGGGCGACCGCGATCCAGATCGTCACGAAGGCGAAGATTAGGTGATGCCCAGTGAGGGGCAGCACGCAAAAGCCGATGCCCCAGTCCTGGGCGAACGTCTTCCACTTGGCGAGTCGGCTCGCCGGTATCGAGACGCCGTGTCGGGCGGCGCGCGAGCGAAACGCGCTCATCCAGACTTCGCGCACCGTGATAATGATCGCCGGGATCACGAAGAAGTGGATCCCGTGCGGTCGCGAGATGATGATGGCGTACAGCCCGCCCAGGACGATCACCTTGTCGGCCAGCGGATCGAGGAAGGCGCCTGAGGTGGTGGGGCCGTGCCGGCGAGCGACGATGCCGTCGAAGTAGTCCGAGGCCGCGACCGACAGGCCCACCACGGTCGTCCACCACGAGATGCGGTCAAAGACGATCAAATAGATGAAATAGGGAGCGACGCACAGGCGAAATGCCGTCATCATGTTGGCCGGCGTCAGTAGTGCCGAGGGGCCGTAGGTGCGCTCGCTGCTCACGCCACCACCGCCTCGAGGTCGATGCCCCGGCTCCCCACAATTTCCCCCTTGACCACGGAACCCACCCTAAGGCTCGGGGCCACGTGGATGACACCATCAATCTCCGGACACTCGCGCACGCTGCGGGCGATGCCCGGAGCATCAATGAGCAACTCCGCGGACGTGCCGACCAGAGCGTCGCGCTTTCGTGCGGTGATGGTGTCTTGAAGTTCGGAGACCTCGCGCAGGCGCTCCAATGCGAGTTCGTGGGGAACGGGAGCGTCGAGGTCGTTCGCGTAGGTGCCTTCTTCGGAGGAGAACGTAAAAAACCCTGCCCAGTCCAACTGCGCGGCCTCGACGAAGTCCAACAGTGTTCGCTGGTCGCCTTCGGTCTCGCCGGGGTAGCCCAGGATGAACGACGATCGAAACGTTGCGTCGGGCTCGACGTTGCGGATGGCGGCGATTCGTTCGAGGAATCTCTCACCGTCTCCCCAGCGGCGCATGCCTCGAAGCAGTGGGCGCGACGCGTGCTGCAAGGAGAGGTCGAAGTAGGGCACCTTGGTCGCGAGGATCGTCTCAATGAGTCCTTCGGTGAGTCCCGAGGGGTACAGGTACAACAGGCGCACTCGCTGGACTTCGTCGGTGAGTGCCTTAGTGAGTTCGATCAGCGGTTGGGTTCCGCCCTCGTCGAGCACCTCGAGCGCGCCGCCTCGACCGACGCGACGACGATCGTGTCCCCAACTCGCCAGATCCTGGGCGATGAGCACGATCTCCTTGACGCCACCATTGACGAGGTCGCGCGTCTCAGCGACGATGTCGAGCGTCGAGCGCGATCGTTGGTCGCCACGAAAGGTGGGGATCGCACAAAAGCCACAGCGCCGGTCACATCCTTCGGCGATCTTCACGTAC
>DATJUR010000064.1:0-5968 GCA_035502215.1 Acidimicrobiales bacterium
AGGCGGCGCCAACGACTTCGGCGAAGATCGTGGCCCCGCGTTCGACCGCGTAGTCCCACTCCTCGAGAACGACAATGCCCGCGCCCTCGCCCATGACGAAGCCGTCCCGATCGACGTCGAAGGGCCGAGAGAAGTCCGTGCTGGAGAGGGCCGTCATGTTGCGAAAGCCGGCTTCGGCGAGCTCGACAATGACGGCCTCGGCCCCGCCGGCCACCGCGATGGTGCAACGCCCCGAGGCGACCAGGCGCGCTGCGTTGCCGATGGCGTGCGTTCCCGCGGCGCACGCCGTGGTCACGGTCTCGGCGGGACCCCCCAGGCCAAAACGCATCGAGACCGCCGCGGTGGCGGCGTTGGGCATCAGCATGGGTACGAGAAACGGTGAGACTCGATCAGCGCCCTTGGACACTAAGACGGCGTCCTGTTCGAGGACGGTCTGTAGGCCGCCGATGCCGGTGGTCACGATGCTGCCCGCGTCCTCATAGGGGCCCACGAGTCCGCTCTGGTTCCAGGCCTCCTCGGCCGCCATCAGGGCGTAGAGGGTAAAGGGGTCAAAGCGGCGAAGCTCTTTGGCGTTGCCCAGGTGGCTCGCGTCAAACTCGCCGATGCGCTTGGAGGCGGGAGCCTCGGTGCGCAACAGAGCGCTCCAGAGGGCCTCGACGCCCACGCCGGCGCAACTGATCGCGCCCAGTCCCGTGACGGCGACTCGGCGACCTTGAATCGGTCCCGAGGGAGATACCGCGACGCGCACTACAGCTTGGCGTAAATGAGGTCGAAGGCCTGGCCGACGGTGGTGATCTCTTTGAGTTCGTCTTCGGCGACCTCGATGTCAAACGTCTCTTCTAGCGCCATGACGAGTTCCACGAGGTCCAGGCTGTCCGCACCGAGGTCGTCGGAGAAGGACGCATCGACGGTGACTTGCGACGGATCGACCGCCAGAACCTCAACGGTGTCCTCGGTGAATTTCGCAAATGCTTCGTTACGGTCCATGGTGTCGCCCCACTTTCTGTCGCTCCATCGTAGTCAATGCGTCCCGCGATGGTGAACCTACTGACCGAGTGCGAGCCCGCCGTCAACAGGAATTATCGCGCCCGTGATGTAGCGAGCGTGGTTACTGGCGAGAAACCCGACAACGCCAGCGACATCGTCGGGCGTGCCAGCACGCGCGAGTGGGATCAGTCCCATCATTGACTCCCGGGCTCCTAGCTCACTGGTCATGTCCGTATCGATGAGCCCCGGAGCAACGACGTTCACCGTGATCGAGCGCGACGCCACCTCGCGCGCGAGGGAGCGCGCCAGTCCCACCAGACCGGACTTTGCCGCAGCGTAGTTGGCCTGACCGGGTATGCCCATAAAGGGCGAGATCGAGCCCATGAAGATCAGTGAGCCGCGCCGCGCGCGCACCATGGAGGCCAGCACGGCGCGCGAGGTGTAGAACGCCCCGTCGAGGTTGGTGGCGATCACACTGTGCCACTGCTCATCGGACATGCGCAAAGCGATGCCGTCGTGGGTGATGCCCGCGTTCACCACCGCCACCTCGACGGGCCCGAACTCGCCGACGGCTTGCTTGACGGCGTCGCTCACCTGCTCGGAGTTGGCCACGTCGACCTCGAATGACTTCGCCGTTCCGCTGGGGGCCACGCCGCTGCGCGAGAGCGAGACGACCTGGTCGCCCTCGGCGATGAAGTACCGCGCGATGGCCGCGCCGATGCCGCGGCTGGCGCCGGTGACAATGACGTGTCGGCTCATAGTTGACTCTCCTGTAGTTGGTCCAGACCAGCCGGGGCGAGCTGGACGTCGAAGTCGCGAATGCGCTTGGTGAGTCCGGTGAGCACGCCCGAAGGGGGCATCTCGACGGTCGTGCGCACCGAGTCGGGCAGCGCCAGGGTCGCGTCGAGAAACTGAACGGGCGAGGTCAACTGGCGGCGCATGAGGTCGCGCCACTCGGTGGGAGAGCGGTGGTCCCGGGCGTCCACGTTGGAGATCACAATCGCCTCGGTCTCGCCCCAGGTGGTCGCGTCGAGTTGCGCGTCGAGCTCCTCTTGGGCCGGGGCCATGAGAGGAGAGTGAAATGCTCCACCCACCTCGAGGGGCGTCGCGCGACGCCAGCCGAGGTCACGGTGACGAGACAGCAGGTCATCGAGGCCCGAGCGGGTTCCGCTCACCACGATCTGGCCGGTTCCGTTGATGTTGGCGATCCACACTTCGGCCACGGCACTCAAGTTGTCGCGCGCTCCGTCGTCCCCGCCCATCACCGCGACCATCGAGCCCTCGATGGCGTCGGCGGCGCGGGCCATGGCCGCTCCTCGTACGGCGATGAGTCGTGTCCCTTCGTCGAGCTCGAGAAGTCCCGAGGCGACCAGGGCCGAAAACTCGCCCAGGCTGTGTCCGAGCAGGTAGCGGGGCCGAACGCCCACGTCCACGAGCTCCTGGTAGCCCACTAGAGACAGCGCGAAGGTGGCTAACTGGGCGTTGTCGGTTCGCACCACCTCGTCGGTCTCGGCCGCCAGCAGCAGTCGCTCGACGTTGACGCCCGCGATCTCACCCACCTGATCGACCAGGCCCCAGTGGCGCGATGACTGCCACGCGATGCCCGCGCCCGCGCTGATCGATCCCTGGCCGGGAAACAGAGCGACGACGTCGTCGCGAAAGGGCAGAGCGGTCTGGTCGGCCATAGGGTCCAAGGTAATTGAAAGCGAGGCGCGAGAGCGTGCCCGGAGTGGGACTCGAACCCACACACCCTCTCGAGTAAAGGCTTTTGAGGCCTCCGCGTCTGCCAATTCCGCCATCCGGGCCGCGGCGACCACCGTACCAGTAACCGTAGGGTGATTCGCGTGGAGACATCTCTGTATCGCCAGGTCGTCGAGCTGCGCCGCCCCATTCAGGCGAGCTTGGAGACCCACGCGCAGCGCACCCGTTTGTTCCTGCGCGTCGACCACGACGGCGTCGACGGCGTCGGTGAGATCTCACCCCAGCCAAGCGCGCTCAACGGTGACCCGGGACTCGATGAAGTTCTCGGTGCGCTTCGTGACGCCCTGGTGCGACTCGAGGAACTCAGCGAACGCGAAGGGGAGGTTCCGCACTGGAGCCGCGCGGCGCGTTTGGGTTCGGGAGCCCCTCGCGACAACGCGGCCTACGCGCTCATCGAAATGGCGTTGTTCGATCGCGAGTTGCGACGCGACGAGGTACTCGTCGAAGACGTGTGGTCTCCCGCTCACCACACTCCCTGGCAGCAGACGGTGTCGATTCTCGACGAGCAGGACTGGTCGCTCGATGAGCGAGTTGAGCGAGTACGCGTCAAGTGCGCCCCCGGACCACTCAGCGCGTCGGCACAAGAACGACTGCGTGAACTGCGGGTTCCTGTTCTCCTGGACTTCAACTGTTCGGCGACGTGTGACGACGACGTGCTCGAGCTGACTCGGGCCGTGGCGCGATGCGCGAGCCTCGACGCGGTGGAACAGCCCTATCCGGTGGGCAACCTCGTCGATCACGCGCGCCTGGCGGCGCGTCTGGACGTCGCGCTCAGCCTGGACGAGGGGGTGCGTTCGCTGCGCGACCTCGCCCAGATCGTCAACTATGGTGCGGCGAGCATGCTGTGCGTGAAGCCCGCCCGGGTGGGCGGACTCGCGAACGCGCGCACCCTGATTACGCGAGCCCAGGGACGCGGACTACGCGTCTACCTCGGTGGCTTCTTCGAGTCCGCCTACGCACGCCGGGTGCACCGCGCGCTCGCCGCTAGTTGCGTGATCGAGCCCAGTGACCTCGCTGAGGTGCAGGTGGCGAACGACATCGACCTCGTGCTCACGCCGACGAGTTTTGGCCTCGAGCCCGCCCTGGTCAGTCGGGGCGAGCTGGAGCCCGTTTCTCTCCTCTGACGAGGCTCGCCGTAGACTCGGCCTCATGGGATCGGGGCTCACGAAACGGCGTCTGGGTGACCTGCAACGTCAGCTCGCCCAAGCGCGCGAGAGCCTGGCCGTCTTAGAAGAACAGGTCGCGGTGTGGAACGACGCGCTCGATGACGCGCGAATTCGGGCTCTGGTGTCAGAGACACCCCTGCAGTCCAAGGAGTACGAGGATCTGGCGCGCCACGTGAGCGTGGCGAACGCCGAGATGAAGCGGCGACTGAACGACGTCCAAGAGCTGGTCGCCAAACGAGACGAACTGCTCCGAGCGTGGTCACCGGCGGATGAACATGAATAAGCGGGTGGTGATTGCCGACGACGAGTCGATCATTCGCCTCGACCTCAAAGAGATCCTCGAGGGCGACGGGTATCTCGTCGTGGGCGAGGCGGCGCGAGGTGACGACGCGCTGGCGATGATCAAAGAGCACGAACCCGACCTGGCCCTGCTGGACATCAAGATGCCCGGCATCGACGGCATCGAGGTGGCGCGGGCCCTCAAGGGCTCGAACACGGTGATCGTGTTGCTCACCGCCTTCAGTCAGCGCACCCTGATCGAGAGCGCGCGCGACGCGGGAGTCAGCGCCTACCTCGTCAAGCCCTTTCGTTCCAGCGAGATCCTGCCCAAGCTCGCCGCCATCTTGAACCCCGAGGCGAGTGAAGCCCACGGCCCCCAGGAGGTCGCGAGTGCGGACGACAAGATCGAGACCCGCGAGATCGTCCAGCGAGCCAAAGAGCTCCTCATGGCCGAGCGCGGTTTGGACGAGCCGTCCGCCTTCGAGGTGATTCAGCAGTCGGCCATGCGCGCGCGCACGCGGATGCGCGACGTGGCTCAGCAGATCCTCAACGGTGAGTTCGTTGGCTGAGCCGACCGCCTCGGTCGATCGTCGTCCGCTCGTCCTGCTGGATGGCATGTCGCTTGCGTTTCGCGCCTTTTTCGCGTTGCCCACCGATATCCAGACCTCGGCGGGGGTCGTGACCAACGCGCTGCACGGCTTCGCCTCGATGCTGGTGTCGTTGGTGGGGTCCCAGAGCCCTCGCGCACTGGCCGTCGCCTTCGATCTACCCGGGGGCACGTTTCGCGACGAGATGACCGTGGACTACAAGGGTGGCCGGGACGCCACACCCCCCGAGATCGAGCATCAGTTCGACCTCATCCGCACGATGTGCGAGACGCTGCACATCCCGGTAGTGGGGGTGGAGCGCTACGAGGCCGACGACGTGCTCGCCACTCTGGCCACCTGGGGCCGCGACGCGCAGATTCCCGTGGTCATCGTCTCGGGCGATCGTGACACGTTTCAACTCGTCGAGGACCCCTACGTCAAGGTCCTCTACAACCGTCGCGGCGTCTCGGACTACTCGCTCTATGACGAGAGCGGGATCTTCGAGCGCACCGGGATTGAGGCGTCGCGCTATCCACTGCTGGCGGCGCTGCGCGGGGACACCTCGGACAACCTGCCCGGCGTGCCCGGGGTCGGCGAGAAGACGGCCGCCAAGCTCTTCTCCCAGTTCGCCGACATGGACGAGCTCTACGCGAACCTCGACACCCTCACGCCCAAGTTGCGCGAGAACCTAGCCACCTGGGAGGAGCGCGCTCGAAACAACGAAAGTGTCATGCGCCTGATTCGCGACGTCCCGTTGGACTTCACGCTCGATGACCTGACACTCGGTGGGTGGAGTCGGGCCGAGGTGAACGCGTTCTTCGATCGCTACGAGATGAACTCCATGCGCACGCGCATGGGCAAGCTCATGAGCGACGGTCTGCTGGGCGAGCCCGCCGGGAGCGACGTCGAGTCCCCAGTAGCGTCGATCGCATCGTCGACGCCCATAGTCGCGTTGCGCCCGGGCAGTTCTCTTACCACCGTGCTCGCGGGCGAGGGCGTCCCCCTCGTGGCCTACAACCACGAACGTGCGGCGGTCCTGAACGCCACGAGCGGGGCACTCGCGGTGGTGACGTTGAGCGAGTTCTTCGCGGCCGCGAGCGATATCGGTTTCGCCGGACACGACGTGCGCACGCTCTATCGGCGCGCGGGCGAGGCGGGGGTGAGCCTTCGCCCCCCGGCCGACGACAC
>DATJUR010000065.1:0-17586 GCA_035502215.1 Acidimicrobiales bacterium
ACCACATCACCGCCCCGGATCCCAGCGGCAACGGCGCCGTGCGCTGCATGGAGATCGCTCTCGCCGACGCCCAGATTCGTCCCCAGGATGTCTCGCACATCAACGCCCACGGCACGTCGACTCCCCTCAACGATCTCGCCGAGTCAATCGCCGTGCACCGCGTCTTTGGCCATCACCCACCCCCCACCACCTCCATCAAGGGTCACCTCGGACACTCGTTGGCGGCCGCCGGAGCCCTGGAGGGTGTGGCGTCGGTGCTCACGTTGCAGAACCAACTGGTTCCTCCCACCGCCGGCACCACGGTCGTTGATCCCCAGATCGATCTCGACGTCGTCATTGGCGAGCCGCGCGCGATGGACGTCGACGTGGTTCTCTCCAACTCCTTTGGCTTCGGCGGTCACAACGGTAGCGTCATCTTTCGCCGCCCGGAGTTCTAGAGCGACCACTCGTTGTAGGTGCGCTCGACGTAGCTGTTGTCGTAGGCCCAGCGCGCGTTGGCGATGAACTCACCGAGTTTGACCGGGTCCTTTACGCCCGGGGAACTCTCGACGCCGCTTCGCACCTCGACGCCAAAAACCGGCAGGCGTTGGACAACGTCTTTGACGTTGGCCGGCGTCAGTCCCCCCGAGGCGATGAGCGGGAGCCGGGCGCTGGAGCGACTCAATTGCTCAAAGGCCAAGTCGAGGGCCGCGGGTTCATCGAGCTCGGGCACGGCGAGATAGTCAACTCCCTGCCAGAGCGCCAACTTCTCCACTCCGTCGGGGACGGTTCGCACCACGGTATTGACGCGCTCGGTGATGTAGCTCAACTCGTCCGAGGTGATCGGTCCCTCGATCTGAACCGCGCTGAGCCCGATGGTGTTGGCGACCTCGGCCACGCGTTGGGGCAACTCGCTGCGAAAGGTGCCTACCGATATCACGCCGCCCGGCAGTCGGCGCACAATATCGTGCACCGTTCCCGCGTCGACCTGGCGCTCGCCGAGGGCAAAGTCAAAGCCCACGGCGTTGGCGCCCAGGGCCACCGAAAAGAGGGCGTCTTCTTCCGTGGTGATGCCGCCGACCATAAGAAAGAGCCCCTCAACAACGAAGCGCACGTGCCCTCACCATGGACGTACGTTACTCACGACGTCGCCGTTAGCTAAGTTCGCCGACCACCACGCCCTCGGGGGGTTCGCCCGACAGAAGCGTGCGGTGCGCGACGCCCAGCCCGATCACCCCTGAGTCACGACGGACTGCGCTGGTGAGGCCCTGGGGTCCCTCGGGTCCCTTCGAGCGCAGGTACTCATCGATAGTGCGCTCGTCTTTACCCTCGACGCGCACTACCCGCCAGGGAACGCTCGATCCCCGTGCGTCCAAGCGACCCACCAGTTCTTGACCGGTAAAGCAACCCTTGGTGAAGGAGACCGTGGCGTCGACGAACGCGCGCCCAAAAGAGTGTGGAGTCAGCTTGCGTTCGATCTCGGAAGGACCCGGCCAGTGGGCGTCGATCTGCTCGGCGAGGGTCCCGTAGGGTCCCTGGTCTATCTCACGCAACTCCAGCGTGCACGCCGAGCGCAACAAAAACCGACGCAGGCGCGACTGGGCGACGTCGCCCAACTCTCGGGGTACGACGAGATCAAGACCGTCGTCGCGCTCGCGCACGCGGCCCACGGCGAGCACCACCGAGTCGGGGGCGAGGACCAACGTCCACGCCCCGTGGGAACCCAGGGACTCGAGGTCCTGGCTGAGTTGGCCTTGGAGGAAGCTGCGCGCGTCGCTCCCGCGGGCTTCAATCACCGACCAACTCAGTTGTCGGGTGTCCTCATCGGTCGGGGTGCTCATCGGCCATTACTCTAAAGGCCGATAGCCCACCCCTGGTCGTGAACGGGAGACCTCATGAGCATGCAGACCGAACTCAACACGATCACGTCCACCATGAACGACGTCGCGACGCGCATCACGGCTCTGGTCGAGTCCGAGGGCGACGCCATGGCGCCCGACGTGTACAGCGAGCTCGTCGCGGCGGAACGAACGGTCGGGGCCCTGCTGCGTCGACTCAATCGGGTCGCGGCGCGGGTCCACTAAGTCGCGACAGTATCCTTCGGCTATGGCCTCTTCGTGGTTGCGGGTGAGTTCGCTCACGCCCCATCAGCGACTCGACGTCCTGCACCTACTGGACCACACCGAAGCCATTTTGGGTCGCGAGGCCATTGACGAGGGCCGTCGTCGGGCCGTCGTTCACGGGTGGAAGTCCGAGCACTGGCTCTACTACGACCAGGGCACCCTGAGCAAGTACGCCATGGCGAGCGGCAAGGAACACGCCACGGTGGAGATGAGCGGGGGCGACGTAGATCAGGATCTGCTCGATCATCTCTTGGCCGTGCACGCGGTCGTGGACTGGTGGACGCGCGGCCCCGAGCCCTGCGAGCACACTCGGGGCACGGTCATTCGCATGCTCCAACTCATGGGGGTCACGCTGCCGGTGCCCGTAGAGCCCGTCCCCGAGGGATTCACGCTACGCAACTTCGAAGCCCATCACGACGAGGCCGCCTGGCTCGAAGAGAACAACGCCGCCTTCTGGCATCACCCCGAGCAAGGCGCGTGGCACCAGGCCGACCTCGACGAGCGCACCCACGAGCCCTGGTTCGACCCCTCGGGCTTTCTCGTCTTGGAGATCGACGGGCGCATCGCCGCGTCGTGTTGGACCAAGGTTCACGAACTTCACCCCGACCGCTTCGGCGAGATCTACGTCATCTCCGTGCACCCAGACTTTCAGGGCCATCACCTGGGGCGCGTGATGGTCACCCAGGGCCTCAACGTGCTGTACCGCAAAGGCGTCACCCACGCCGTCCTCTTCGTCGACGAGTCCAACGAGCCCGCCTTGAAACTCTACGACTCGCTCGGCTTTCGCCTCGAGCGCGAGGATCGCCTTATCCGGTTCTCGCGCGACTAGCTCGCGCCGACCCCGTGACCGACCCCGTAGGTCACCGCCGAGGCCAGGGCCATGATGGCCAGAGCGCGCAGGGCCGAGTACACCACGCCGCGGCGCGTAAAGTGACCGACCGCTCCCCCGACCACGAGTGTCGCCACCCCGGCTAGACCAATCGACCACCACATCACGTTGCCGCTCGCACTGACGATCCAGGGCACCAGGGGCAAGAACGCACCGAGCGAAAAGAAGATGAATGACGAAACGGCCGCCACCCACGGGTTGCCGGTCGCCGACGGGTCGATGCCGAGCTCTTCGCGGGCGTGAGTACGTAGCGCCAAGTCGGGGTTCTTCATCAGGTCGATGGACAAACGATCAGCCAGCTCTTCATCGATGCCCCGCCCGAGGAAGAGAGCCTTGAGCTCGAGGCGCTCGTCTTCGGGATTGTCGGCCAGGGCGCGGCGCTCGACGCCGATCTCGTACTCGTAGAGCTCTTTTTGCGATCGCATGGACAAATACTCGCCCGTGCCCATCGAAAACGCCCCGGCGACGAGTCCGGCCAAGCCCGCCAGACGCACGACGTCGTGACCGGGGTTCGCCCCGGCGAAGCCCAAGATGAGCGAGACGTTGGTGACCAAGCCATCGAGCAGTCCGAACAGCGCGGCGCGGAATCCTCCGCCGCTGATCTGTCGATGGTGGGGTTCGATGAGTGCCGGCTGCACGCACGGAGCCTACCGGTGCCACGTGGCGTGACCTCGTTAGCGCGCCCTAAGGTCTATGCGGAGGTAGCGATGACGACCAACGCGCACAGCATTGACGACTTGAAGTCACTCGTCGGTACGCACCTGGGGTACTCGGAGTACCGCACGGTGACCCAAGAGCAAGTGGATCTCTTCGCCGACGCCACCGGGGACCACCAGTGGATCCACGTGGATCCGAAACGAGCGGCGGCCGGACCCTTTGGCCACACGATCGCTCACGGCTATCTCACCTTGTCTTTGGTGCCCCAGTTGACCAGTGGTCTCTTGCACGTCGAGGGGGTCGCCATGGGTATCAACTACGGCTCGAACAAGGTGCGCTTCACCTCTCCGGTACCGGTCGGATCTCGCGTTCGCGCCGGGGCCACCCTCGTGTCGGTCGACGACGTGCCCGGCGGCGTGCAGATCGCGATGGACGTCGTCGTTGAAATCGAGGACGCCGACAAGCCCGCCTGCGTGGCCCAAACACTGTCACGTTTGTACCTCTAAGCATGACCGCGAGCCCGCTGCCCCAGGGTGAGCAGAAGACCGCTCACGTGCGCGCCATGTTCGACGCGATCGCTCCGCGCTACGAGATGGTGAATCGAGTGATGACCTTCGGCCTGGACAAGCGTTGGCGCCGGCGTGCGGTCAGTGACCTGCGTCTGGCCAGTGCAAGCGCCGTGTTAGACGTGGCGGCGGGCACGGGCGACTTCGCTCGAGAGCTACGCCGTCAGGGCCAGCGCGCCGTCGCCACTGACCTCAGCTTCAACATGCTGCGCACCGCTACGGGCGTCGAGGCGCGCGTGCAAGCCGACGCCTCGCGCCTGCCCTTTCGCTGGGGCGCCTTTGACGGGGTCACGTGCGGCTACGCCCTTCGTAACTTCACCGACCTCGAAAAGACCTTCAGCGAGATGGCCAGGGTCCTTCGCCCCGGCGGGCGACTGTCACTGCTCGAGGTAGCAGAGCCCAATGGGGGCCCGTGGCGCGCGGGCTTTCGGTTCTGGTTTCGTCGCTGCGTTCCTTTTATTGGCTCGCTCTTGTCGGATCGCGACGCCTATCACTACCTGCCCGCCTCCACCGCCTACCTACCCGACGGCGCCGAGATCGTGGCCATGTTGAACCGAGCGGGCTTTAGCGGCGTCAACCGCCGGCGCGTGATGGGCGGCCTCAGCCAACAGTTTCTCGCCACGAGAGCCGCGTGAAGTTCCTTCGCCGCCGCAGCGACCGGCTCGCGCCCGAGGCCCTGCGCGCGCTGGGTGCGCGCAGTGGCTGGCTCATTGAAACCCCCGAGGTGCTGCGCTGCGGCTTCGGTCGAGTCGTGGACTCGGTCGATCTCGCCGCCGGTCTGGGCGTCACGCGTACCGGCTGTGAGCCGCTCGCTCGCCACGAGGTCATCGGAGACGACGGACCGCCGGGCACCGGCGTGATCGCCTTTGGGGCTCTGCCCTTCGATCGCAACGCGAGCGCGACCCTGGAGGTCCCGGAGTTCTGCATTACCCAGTTCGCCTCCGGGGCGACCTGGGTGAGCGCGCTTGAGGATTCCTCGGAGTGGCGAGGGTACCTCGAGGCTGTTGACGCCCCGACCCAGGAGACCCAGAGTCCTCGCTCGCTGGTATTCCAGCCCACCCCCGAGGAGTACGCACACAACGTGGCCCTCGCCGTAGAGATCCTGCGTCGCAAGGAGATCGACAAGGTGGTGCTCGCGCGTGCGGTGCTCGGAACGGTGCCCGAGCCGATTGACGCGGCCGCCATTGCCCAGCGCCTCAAGCAGCGTGAACCCATCTGCACCCTCTACAGCGTCCCCACACCCGCGGGGCAGCGATTCGTAGGGGCCAGTCCCGAGCTGCTCGTGCGACGCACGGCCAACGAGATCCAGTGCCACCCGCTCGCGGGCACCATTACCTTGCCGCCCAACGTGGCCCCCGACGACTACGAGACGTGGCTCTTGGGCAGCGCGAAGAACTTGCACGAGCACTCCGTCATGGTCGATGAGATCGTGCTCAACCTCTCCGGGGTCTACGACGAGATCTACGTGGATCCCGAGCCGTCCATCGTCACCCTGCGCACGGTGGCGCACCTGGGCACCCACGTGCGCGCTCGGTACTCCTCGAGCGGCGACGCACCCGACGCGCTCGAGGTGCTGCGACTGCTTCACCCCACAGCGGCCGTGGGCGGAATACCTCGCGAGATGGCCTACGACCTGATCTGTCGCCTGGAACAACACGACCGCGGCGTCTTCGCCGGGCCGGTGGGATGGATCGACGAACACGGCGACGGCGAGTGGTGGATTGGCCTGCGCGGGGTGCTCATCAAGGAACGTTCATTCGAGGCCTGGGCCGGTGCGGGGATCGTCAGTGAGTCCGACCCGATGGCCGAACGCGAAGAGACCCGAGCCAAGCTCGCCGTCGTTTTGACGTCGCTGCTCTCTGAGGGCGTCTAGCTCTTCGCGCCTCGTCGCGCGTCGTAGACGCCCTTGGCGCGCCGATAGGTTCGCTCGAGCGCCCACTGGGTCACCAGCACCAGCGCCTCAGCGACAATCGTCTGGGACATCTTGGACTCCCCGCGCTCGCGATCCTTAAAGGTGATCGGAACTTCGATGATGGAGGCCCCCCGGCTTCGAGCGCGGTACGTCATCTCGATCTGAAAGCCGTACCCACCGGCGGTCACGGACGTGAAGTCAATCTTCTCGAGCGCCGAGGCCGAGTACACGCGATAGCCCGATGTCGAGTCGGCCACGTGGAGGCCGAGCATGATCGAGGCGTACTCGTTGCCCCCACGCGAGAGCAGTCGACGCGACAGCTTCCAGTTGGGAATGTGACCGCCCTTGATGTAGCGCGAGCCGATGACCACCTCGTAGTCCTCGGCCACCTCGAGCAACTTGGGCAGCGCGCGCGGGTCGTGAGAGAAATCGCAGTCCATCTCCACGAAGTGGTCGTAGCCGCGTTCCAGACCCCAGCTGAAGCCGGTGCGGTACGCGGTGCCCAGGCCGCTCTTGCCCGCGCGCTCGATGATGTCGATGCCACCCAACTCCGCTCCTACGGCGTGTGCGCGAGCCGCGGTGCCGTCGGGACTTCCGTCATCGATCACCAACACGTGGCACTCGGGCACGACCTCATTGAGGGTGCGGAGCATCAGTTCCACGTTGAAAATCTCGTTAAACGTGGGCAGGATGACGAGCGTGCGCATTTGGGGAATTCTACGACGTCGCTAGACTTGGCTAGTTGGGTTCGGTGATCGTCGTACGTTGATCCCAGATTCCAAAAGGACCATATGACCGAGACCGGGCCGAAGAAGAAGTTCGCTCTTCCCCGTGAGATTCGGCTCATATTGAGCCTGGGCTCGCTGATCTTTGTCTTCGAGTACCTCGTGCTGCCCCAGTTGGGTGCCGCGCGACACTCGCTGCCGCTACTCGGCTCGGTCAATCCCTGGCTGGTGACCTTTGCCGTCTTGCTCGAGATCGCCGCAATCCTGTGTTACGTCGAACTCACGAGAACGGTGCTGTACCCCTACGCGCCGAGCCGCTATAACACGCTGCGCGTCGACATGGCCGGTTTCGCCATCAGCCACGTCGTACCGGGGGGAACCGCGCCCGCGGGCGCCCTGGCGTATCGGATCTTCAACGACCTGGGCGTGCCCAAGGAGACCAACGCGTTCGGTCTGGCCGCCCAGGGCTCGGGTTCTGCGGTGGTGCTCAACCTCATCTTTTGGGTCGCGCTGGTGATCTCGATCCCCCTGAACGGGTTTAACCCGCTCTACGGGTTCGCCGCCCTGGCGGGAGTCTTCTTGCTGCTCGCGTTCTTCGGTACGATTCTCCTGATCACCCGGGGTCAACGCCGCGCCGACTCGTGGATCCGGGCCGTCGCGCGACACGTCCCGTCGGTCAAGCCCGACGCCGTGAGCGCGGTGCTCGCCAAGGTCGCCGGACGCATCACGCTGCTCATCTCGAATCGTCGCACCCTGTGGTGGGCCTTTGCCTGGGCCGCGCTCAACTGGCTGCTCGACGCGTTTTGCCTCTGGGTGTTCCTATGGTCCTTCGGCTCGGTCGTCTCACCCATCGACCTTCTGGTCGCCTACGGCCTCGCCAATGTGCTGGCCGCCATTCCTCTCACCCCCGCCGGGCTCGGCGTCGTCGAGACCGTGCTGATTACCTCGTTGGTGGGATTCGGTGTCCCCCACAGCCAAGCGATTCTGGCCGTCCTCGCCTACCGCCTCGTGAACTTCTGGCTCCCGATACCACTGGGCGGAGCCTGCTACGCGAGTCTGCAGTGGCGCCGGCCCAGCGAGATCACACCTGTGAAAGGGATCGCGACCGATCCATCGCTCGACGCTTGAACTCCGCCTGGGCCGAGAAGTTGCGCACCGGCTGGAGACGTCGCCAGCGACGATCGGTCCCGAGCACCCACGTAAAGAGGTCGTCCTGCCAGGTGACCTCGAAGGCCTCGAGCAGGTCGTTTTGGAGCGAGGGATCTTCGATCGGCACCATGACTTCCACGCGACGATCCAGGTTTCGCTCCATCAAGTCCGCCGATCCGATGTAGACCGAGAACTCGTCATCCCCGGGGCGTCCGAAGATAAAGATTCGCGAGTGCTCAAGAAACTCGCCCACCACTGAGTGCACGGTGATGTTCTCCGAGAGGGTCTCGACGCCGGGTCGCAGCGAACACAAGGTGCGCACGATCAGTCGTATCTCCACCCCGGCGATACTCGCGTCGTACAGGGCGTCGATGATGGTGGGGTCGGTGAGTCCGTTGACCTTGATCGCGATACGACCCTTTGGCCCAAGATCACGCTGACGATTGATCAGTTCCGTGACCCGCGTACGCGTCGACAGAGGACTCACGATGAGCTTCTCGTAGGCGCCGATGCGAGAAAAACCGGTCAAGAAGTTAAAGAGCTCGCCGACGTCGTGACTAATGATCGGGTCGCGCGTCAGCAGCCCGAAGTCTTCGTAGATTCGAGCCGTGCGGTCGTTGTAGTTGCCCGTGCCGATGTGGACGTAGCGCACGGTCGTGCCGCCCTCACTGCGCAACACCAGGGTGATCTTGCAGTGGGTCTTGAGGCCCACCACGCCATAGACCACGTGAACCCCTACGTCTTCGAGGGCCTTGGCCCACTCGATGTTGGCCGCCTCGTCAAAGCGAGCCTTCAGCTCCACCAGTGCCGCCACCTGTTTGCCCCGTTCGGACGCGCGGATGAGCGACGCGACGATCGGCGAGTCACCCGACGTGCGATACAGCGCCTGTTTGATCCCGACCACCTTTTCGTCCACGGCGGCCTGGGCCGTAAAGGACTCCACCGAGTCGGTAAATGACTCGTAGGGGTGGTGCAGCAGAATATCGCCCTCGCGGATCGCCGCAAAGACGTCACCGACGTGGTCACCGTCTAAGAGTCGCTTGGGCGTCAGCGGCGACCAACTCTCACCCTTGAGGTCCGGTCGATCCATTCGATACAGGCTCCACAAGTCACTCAGACCGAGCATCGCCTCGGATACGTAGACGTTGGCCGGATCGAGATCCAGCTGATCGATAAGGAGCTTCAAGAACTCTTCGGACATGCCGCGCTGAATCTCCACGCGCAACGCCTCGCCAAAACGGCGTCGGCGAAGTTCGACCTCGAGTGCGACCAGCAGGTCGTCCGCCTCGTCTTCTTCTAGTGTGAGGTCCGCGTTTCTCGTCACGCGAAAGAGGTCCGCCTGTCCGATGGTCATGCCGGGAAACAGTTGGTCGAGGTGCGCGATGATGAGCTCTTCGATGAGGATCCACTCCCCGTCGTCCGCGGGCAGGAACCGAGGCAACGAGTTGGGTACCTTGACGCGCGCGCTGCGCTCGTCGTAGGTCGTTTCATCGCGCACCGTCACGGCGATGTTGAGCGACAAGTTCGAGATCATCGGGAAGGGGTGACCCGGGTCGACGGCGAGCGGCGTCAGCACCGGATAGACATTTTCGTTGAAATACTTGGTCAGGCGTTCTTTGGCCACCGGGTTGAGGTCGCCGTATCGCACGATTTTGATGCCGTCCGACGAGAGGGTGGGCAAAATGGCATCCAGCATCAGGCGGTCCTGGCGCTCCATCAGCTCCAGCACGCGCTCACGAATCGCCTCGAGTTGTTGACGCGGGCGAATGCCATCGACCGACGGGGTTTGCACGCCGGCGGCGACCTTGTCCTGCAGGCTCACCACGCGAACTTGAAAGAACTCGTCGATCATGTCGGCGAAGATGGCCACGAACTTGCAGCGGTCCAGAATCGGCAGTCGTTCGTCGGCGCCGAGATCGAGCAGGCGTGCGCCAAACTCGAGGCGCGAGAGCTCGCGACTCGAGAACCTCTCGGGTCCAAACGAGGTTAAGTCGGTCACGTCAACGATCTCTCTGGTGTCAGTTTGTTCTGTCCATCGTAGAGGTACTGTTGCTTCGTGGCGAGAAACGCGTCCCCTGACGCCACCCACTTGTCGCGCGCGAAGTCCCGTCACGCGAGCGACGAGAGCCGTTCACCTGGCTATCGCTCGACCGAGTTGGGGTTGCTCATCTTGGCGTGGATTATCACCACCGCCTTCTACGTGCTGGCGTCGCTCGGCTCCCAGGGCAAGATGCCGGCACGCTTTGACTACTTCCTCGGGGGCTTTGTCCTCATCTCACTGCTCATGCACTTTGCGATTCAGCGCTACGCTCCCCGGGCCTCCCAACTGCTCCTACCGATCGCGATTCTGCTCAACGGCATTGGCTACGTCGAGATCGCCCGCTGGGATCCCCCCTTCGCTCGCGACCAAGCGATGTGGTTCTTCATTAGTGCGATCGGCCTCACCTTGACCCTTAAGTTCGTGCGCCACGTCCGCGACCTGGACCGCTATCGCTACCTCACCTTGGTCGCCGCCCTCGCGTTGTTGGTCGCGCCCCTCGTGCCCCACGTGGGTACCACCATCAATGGCGCGCGACTGTGGATCGACTTCGGGCCGTTTTCTCTCGAGCCCGTGGAGTTCGCCAAGATCTTGCTCGTCTTTTTCTTCGCGTCGTACTTCGCGGCGAACCGCGACCTGCTCTCGACCCCGACCCAGCGCCTGGGCCGACGCAACGTCGTGCCGCCCAAGGTTTTGGTGCCGATCTTTGCCGCGTGGGGCATCTCGATCGTCACCCTCGGCGCGGAGAACGACCTCGGATTCATGATCCTGATCTTCGCGCTGTTCATCTCGATGCTGTGGGTCGCCACCGGACTGAAGTCCTACGTGGCCCTGGGTATCGGTCTGTTAGTCGGCGGCGCCTACATTGCCGACAAGCTATTCTCCCAGGTGCAGATCCGCGTCTCGGAGTGGCTGGATCCCTGGTCGGCCACCAACTTGCACCTCTCGACGCAACTGGCCTACGGCTGGTTCTCGATCGCCGCGGGCGGCATGACGGGCACGGGTCTGGGACTGGGTCACTCCGGCAATGTCCCCTTGATCACGTCGGACATGATCTTTGCCGCGATCGCTGAGGAGCTCGGCTTCATCGGCGTGGTCCTCGTGCTGTGCCTCTTTGGCTCCTTCGTCGGCGAGGGATTTCGCATCGCCCAGCGCGCGACCTCGGACTTCGTGCGCCTCACCGCGGCCGGACTCACCGCGCTTCTTGGATTCCAGGCTTTCTTCATCATGGCCGGCGTGTTGCGACTCGTGCCCTTTACCGGCATCGCGCTGCCCTTCATGGCTTACGGCGGTAACTCGCTGATCGCCAACTATCTCATCGTGGCTCTTCTCTTACGCATCTCCGACGAAGGAAGCACGACAACGAACCGCGGCGGTGAGATCGTCGCGGTCCATCTCTCTCACCCGAAGTAGAGCGACAGCACCTCTTCGGCGCACAGGATCGGGGCGGGCACGCGCTGACGCAGAGCCAGGGTGATGGCGTCGCTGGTGCGGCAGTCAACGATCTCGTGACCGCGCGGGGTCATGAGATCGAGCTCGCCGTAAAACACACCGTCCTCGTAGCGCACGATGCGCGCCGCAATGATCTCAGCCTGCAGACGCGCGAGGATAGTGGTCATCAGTTCACTCGTACTCGGACGCCGGCCCTCCGTGGCGGTGTGAGCGTGATGCAGCGCGACGGCGTCGGCCAGCGCGACCGGGATCGCCAGGTACCGATAGGGCGACTCCGCTTCCATCAGGTGCACCAGCGGAGATGACTCACCAAGGTCGTAGAGCACCGACTCCACGTTCATGACACGAAACTCCGAGTAGGCCTCGCCTGCGGTCGGTGGTGCGCCGTAGCTCAGTTCGTCGCTCTCGCTCGCCAGTTCCTCGAGGGCGGCGTCACGCTCCTCGCTCACGGCGTCCTCGTGCGCGGTCTCGTCGCTCACGGCGTCACCCGGGCGGGTCCGCGCCGCGACACCGACAGCACCATGCCTCCCGCGACGTAGAAGCACACGGCGGCCGAGCCGCCGTAGCTGAGCAGCGGCAACGGCACCCCGGTGATGGGCATGATCCCCATGCACATGCCGATGTTCTCGAAAGTACTAAAGGCGAACAAGATGAACACCCCGATGCAGATCAAACGACCCATCGTGTCACGGGCGTTCTTGCCGATCACGAACATCCGGTACGAGATGAACGCCAGCAACACGATGATCAGTGCCGAGCCCACGAATCCGAGCTGCTCACCAATCGCGGTGAAGATGAAGTCCGTCCACTGCTCGGGTATGTAGCCGAGCACGGTGAAGGCGCCGTGAAAGAGACCCGCACCGTGGATGCCGCCGGCTCCGATGGCGTTCTTGGCGTGTTGGATCTCGTAGTTGAGCTGCACCACCTGGGGGTTGGTCGAGTTCTGATTGACGAAGGCAAAGAGGCGATCGATCTGATATTTCTGGAGCAGATCCAAGAAGACCGCGGCGACCACACCGATGGAACCGACCACGGCCAACAGCGTCAAAAAACGCGGCGGCACGCCGGCGATCACCATCATCGCCCCCACGATGAGCACCATGATGATCGCCGTGCCCAGGTCCGGCTCCTTAATGATCAACGCCAAAGGGATGATGGCCATGCACAGGATGCGAAAGACGTCTTTCATATTGAGACCCTCTTTGCGCCGCCCACAAAATGTGGCGATCGCCAGAATCAAAAAGAGGACCGCAAACTCGCTGGGCTGGATCTGGATGCCCGCGAAGCTGTACCAGCGTTCGGCGCCCAGCGCCGTGCGTCCCACGACGAACACGCCCAACAAGGCGACCACCGACACCAGGTACAGCGGCGTCGCGAGAATATCGAAGCGGCGGTAGTCGAAGCGCGAGACGACGTACATCGCCACCATCCCGATCACCACGAAGACCGCTTGGCGTTCGACGTAGTAGTGCGAACTCTCCCCCACGTCGACCAGGGCCTGACGCGTCGCGGAGTAGATCATCACCACGCCCGTGGCCCCCAGGGCCATCAGCGCCCAAAAGAGGCTGTAGTCCATGTGGTCGCGTCCGCGAATATGTGAGCTAATGGCGCTGAGCGTGTCCGTCACTGCAGTTCCCTCACAATTTGCGACCCGTCTAAGGCTACGCCCCACCACCAGCGCATCTGGAGCGCCGCCTGATACGCCAGCATCGGCAGACCATTGACGGTGCGACAGCCGGCGTCGCGGTACCGACGACGCCACTCGGTCTCGCGCGGGTCGTAGACGATGTCCACGGCGACGGTGTCGAGATGCACGCCCTGGAGCACGGTCGCCTCGGCGTCGCGGGCTCCCTCGGGAATCGTGTTCACGATCAGATCGACGGGCCGATAGACCAACGACCACGAGTGAACGTTCGCGTAGCGCTCCACGAGGGCCTCGACCTTACTCGGCGTGCGCCCGTGGACCACGACCGATTGCACACCGTGAGCCACCAGCGCGTCGACGATCGCGCTCGCCGCTCCGCCCGCGCCCAGGACCACCGCGTGGGCGTTGTCGACGACCTCTCCAAACGTGGCGCGCAGGGCCTCGATGAACCCCTCGCCATCGGTGCTCTGGCCCTGGACCAGGCCGTCGCGCACCAGGAGCGAGTTCACCGAGCGCGTGCGCAGAGCCGACTCACTGGGTTCGTCGCACATCTCGAAGGCCGCCGCCTTCAAGGGACTCGTGATGGACAACGCGTCAAAGGCGGTCCCCAAAAGATGGCGCAACTCACCGGCGTGCTCGAGGTCGATCTCGACGCGGGTGGAGGTTCCCGTCAGTCCCGCGGCGCGCAGACCGATCTCGTGGAGTTGGGGCGAGAGCGAGTGCGCCACTGGCGATCCCGCGACTCCGACGCGCCAGTTCATCCCAAGCCCCGAGACGCGGCGATCTTCTCTTCGTGAAGTTGCTGGGCGAAGGTCGTGGAGAAGGCGAGGCGGCCGCTCTTGGTAACGGTCTCGAAGTACAGCCACGTCCCCGCCGGTGCGTGCAGGACCGCGCGCAGCGCCACCTTGGACACCGTGCAAATTGGGGTGGGCGTGAGACCCGGGTACAGGTAGGTGTTGTACGGGGAGTTGATCTTGAGCATCGCGGGCGTCACGGTCCCACCATCTTGTCCCAAGGGGTACAGGATGGTCGAGTCCATCTGCAGCGGGCCGCCCCGGGCCAGACGATTGAAGATCACCCGCGCCACCTTGGGCATGTTGAAGGGGTACTCGCCCTCTTTGACCACGATCGAAGCGGCGGTAATGAGTTGGTAGGCGTCGAGTCCGTCCACGCTCGTCGTGGGGCTCAGCCCCACCGCGGCCGCCTCGCGATTGAAGCTCTCGACCATCTTGCTCGCCAGCTCACCCGGCGTCAGCCCGGGCACGATGAGATAGGTCGTATCGCCGATCAACCCTTCGAGCGAGGGGCCCTGTGCGTAGGGACTCTCGGTGATATCGGCGGTCGCGTCCTTGGCGAAGGCATTGGCGTAGCGAGCTCCCTTGGCACCCACCAGGGACAACGCCACCTCGTGCAAGGTGAGGCCCGGCGACGCGGTCACTTCGGGTATGGCCGGACCGTGCAAGATTGCGCGAATGTGCGAAAAAGACGACCCCTGGCGCAGCTCGTAGGCGCCGGGCTGAATGACGAACGAACCCTGAAGAACGTTGTCAATGCGAAACGCGAGCGACGACGCAATGATGTGGTGGGTGGCGAGATCTGTTCCCACCTGAGAGAGGGACTCGCCTGAGTGAATCGTGATGAGTTCGCTGCGTCCCTGACTCGAAAAGATCGGGTCCACCTGCAAGAGAAACCAGAGCACCCCGATCAGGATGACGACCACCACGCCGCCGAGCACCCACCACAGAGGCCTAGTTCTCACGGTGACTCTCCGCGTAGTTCTCCAGCATGATGACCGCGGCGGCGCTGTCCACGTGAGCTCGCTGATCCCTAGCCCGAAGGCCCGCCGCGGAGAGTGAGCGTTGGGCTTGGTGCGTGGTGAGACGCTCGTCCCACTGCACGACCGGCAGGGGCGCGAGTTCGTCTTTGAGCCGCGCGTAGAGCTCGTCGGCCCCTTTGGTGCTGGCGGTTTCGTGGCCCGACAGCGCGAGGGGCCGACCAACGACGACCAGTTCGACGCCTTCGTCCTCCACGAGGCGGCGCAACGTGCCGATCAAGTGATCGTCGCTCGCCACCGCGGGTCGCGGAAAGGCCATCGAGGCTTCCCGATTGGTGAGTGCAACCCCGCAGCGCTTGGTACCGGGGTCAACACCGAGTAGTCGCACTATCTAACGCTAGAGCGATTTGGCGAGCAGGATAACTTCGTCGATGCCGCCGGCGTCGCGCCCACCCGCCAGGGCCAGGCGCGAGGAGCCACCCCCACCGCCGCCGACCTTTTGCGCGAGGGACTTCACGGTAGCGGCCGCGTCCAGGGAACCATCGCTCGCCACCGCGATCGCCACCTTGTCGCCTTCGGCGCCCACCAGCACCACGACGCGTCGACCGCGCTGTTGGAGATCCTGAGCCAGAGTGCGCAACTGCTCTCCGGAGTAGCCATCGACGCGCGCGACGACCAGGTCACCCGAAGAGGCGTCGTGCAGTTCTCGCGCGAACTGACTGAGCTGGGCCTGGCGCAGCGCCGCCACACTCTTTTCTATGTCTCGTTGTTTCTCGAAGAGGCGCTCGAGCGCGGGGATCACGTCCTCGTTGGACGTCTTGAGCAAGGCCGCGACGGCGTCGAGGGTCTGTTCCATTTCGAAACTGCGCCGGTACGCACCCAGTCCGCTCACTCCTTCGATGCGGCGGGTGTTGGCCCCGATCGACGACTCACTCACGATCTGAATCTGCCCGATGTCGCCGAGGCGCTCGACGTGGGTGCCACCACAGAACTCCAGGCTGTGGCGCCCGGCGCGCACCACCCTCACCCGGTCCCCGTACTTGTCGCCAAAGAACGCGACCGCCCCCATCGTCTCGGCCTCCGCCTTGGAGGTCTGAATGGTATCGACGTGCTCGTTGAGCACCACGTCGGTGTTCGCCAGGGTCAGGATCTCTCTCGTCTCCTCACGTGAGAGGCCCCCGTCGTGCGAGAAGTCAAAGCGAAGTCTCTCCGGACCCACGTAGGAGCCCTGTTGGCGCACGTGGTCGCCCAGAACGTTGCGCAGTCCGGCGTGCAAGAGGTGCGTGGCGGTGTGGTTGCGACGCGTCGCCTCTCGGCGCTCCGCGTCAATCGTGGCGAGCGCGCTTTGACCGGTGAGGATCTCACCGTGCAGCCGACCTCGGTGCGCAAAGAGACCACCGGCAACGTTCTGGGTGTCGATGACCTCAAAGCGACCCGTCTCGGTGACCACGGTGCCCGTGTCACCGACCTGGCCCCCGGACTCCGCGTAAAAGGGAGTGGCGTCCAAGAAGAGCTCGCTCTCGCCGTCCTCGCCGTCGAGGACGCCCACCACGGTCGTCTCGAGGGAGTAGCGCGACACGTCGCGGCCCACGAACTCAGTCGCCCCGGCGGTGTCGATCAGTTCGCGGTACTGCGCGTCGTCGGCCTTGCGCAGGGTCTTAGCCGCCGCGCGAGCGCGCTCACGTTGGGCGGCCATTGCCTCGTCGAAGGTCTTTCGTTCCACCTCGAGGCCGCTCTCGGCGACGATCTCACTGGTGAGCTCGATGGGAAAGCCGTGCGTATCATGCAACTTAAAGGCAACGTCACCAGGAAAGACACGGGATCCGCCCGCTTCGACTTCTTGGCGCGCGTCCTCCAGCAACGCCAGTCCCGTGCGCAGCGTTCTCGCAAAGCCGGTCTCTTCGCGCTCCAATATCTCTACGATCAGGTCGCGCTCGTCAACCAGATTCGCGTAGGCGCCACCCATCTTGTCGATGGTGGCGTCCACCAGAGGCGCCATGATCGACGAGTCTGAACCGGAACGCCGGGCCGCCAAAATGGCACGGCGAATGATGCGCCGCAGCACGTAACCGCGACCCTCGTTCGAGGGCAACACGCCGTCTCCCACCAGCATGGTCATCGCCCGGCCGTGTTCGGCGACGCGACGAATCAAGATGTCGCTCGCCTCGTTCGCTCCGTAGGGTGTCTTGAGCGCGCGCGCCGACGCGTCCAAGAGCGGGGCGAACAGGTCGGTCGCAAACACCGATTCGACGCCGTTGAGTATCGACAGCACCCTCTCGAACCCCGCGCCGGTGTCGATGTTCTTCTTGGGCAGGTCGCTCATCGAGCCGTCGAACTGACGCTCGAACTGCATGAAGACAAGGTTCCAGATCTCGACGTAGCGATCCTCACCCCCGAGGGCCGGTCCTCCCGACGCACCAAAGTCATCGCCCTTGTCGTAGAAGATCTCTGAGTCATAGCCACAGGGCCCCACCTCGCCCATCGCCCAGATGTTCTCTTCGCCCATTCGCTGGAGGCGCTGCGGGGGCAGACCGACCCCGTCGAGCCAGATCTGCGCCGCTTCATCATCGTCGTCGTGCACCGTCACCCAGAGTCGTTCGGGGTCCAGGCCAAAACCCTCGGTGACCAGCTGCCACGCGTAGTTGATGGCCCCCTCTTTGAAGTAGTCGCCGAAGGA
>DATJUR010000066.1:0-5864 GCA_035502215.1 Acidimicrobiales bacterium
ACATCTCGGCGATCGCGCGCAAAACCATCCTCGACCTCGGTTACGACGACGGGGCCAAGGGATTCGACGGCAAGAACTGTGCGGTGCTGGTCTCCATGGACAAGCAGAGTCCTGACATCGCAGCCGGCGTGGACGTGGCCTTCGAGCATCGCAGCGGAGCGGGCGGCGAAGATGAGCTCAACGCGCTGGGCGCCGGGGACCAGGGAATGATGTTCGGCTACGCCTGCAACGACAACGACGACTACATGCCCCTACCAATTTGGTTGGCGCACCGCCTTTCGATGCGCCTGAGCCAAGTGCGACGCTCCGGGCAGATTCCGTACCTGCGCCCGGACGGCAAGACCCAGGTGACGATCGCCTACGAAGAAGGGCGCCCGGTCGCCATCGACACGGTCCTGGTCTCCACCCAGCACGAGGGAGGCTTCGAGCACGCGACGATCTACCGCGACGTGCTCGATCACGTCATCAAGCCGATGCTGCCCAGCGACCTCGACGCGAGTGCGATGCGCGTCTTTGTGAATCCCTCAGGCAAGTTCGTGCTCGGTGGACCCCACGCCGACACGGGGTTGACGGGACGCAAGATCATCGTCGACACCTACGGCGGCATGGCCCGGCACGGCGGCGGGGCGTTTTCGGGCAAGGACCCGAGCAAGGTCGATCGTTCCGCGGCGTACGCCGCGCGCTGGGTGGCCAAGCACGTGGTCGCCTCGGGCGCGGCCGAGCGTTGTGAGGTCCAGGTGGCCTACGCCATCGGCGTCGCCCGACCGGTGTCGGTGCTGGTCGAGACGTTCGGCACCGAGCGCGTGGATCGTCAAAAGATTGCCAAGGCCGTGGACGCGCTCTTTGACCTTCGACCCGCGGCCATCATTCACGATCTCGACCTGCGCCGTCCCATCTATCAGCGCACCGCCGCCTACGGGCACTTCGGGCGCACCGATCAAGGTTTCGCGTGGGAGCAGACGCCCCGGCTCGACGACCTGCGCCGGGAACTGTCGCTGACCTAGTGTCCCGCGCAGTACGCGTCATCACGGAAGTGGGCGCGGTCGATCGACCCTTCGACTACGCGCTTAGCGACTCACTGAGTCACGTCGAAGTGGGCGACCGCGTGCGCGTCGACTTCCACGGTCGCTCCGTGCGAGCCTGGGTGGTGGCGGACGTTCCGGCCAGCGAGGACCTTAAGGGCGTGAAGAAATGGCTGGGGTATGGTCCCCCGGCGTCCGAGTTGTCCCTGCTGCAGTGGGCGAGCATCCGGTGGTACTCCTCGTGGTCACGGTTCCTTCTGGCGGCGTCGCCCTCTCGGGTAGTGGTCTCCCTGCCCCGTGCCCCGCTGGCTGGTTCGCTCTCGGTCGACGCACCGCAGCGAGTCGACCCCGGGGTGCTCCAGTTGGCGCCCACCACCGATCCGCTACCTCTGGTGCTGAGCGCCTATGAGACGACGCGCGATCTCGAGGGCTCGCTGTTGGTACTCGTGCCGACCGAGGCGTGGGCGACGCGTCTCGCCGGGCGACTCGAACAGCGCGGCTGCGCGGTCGCTCAGGGAGAGGATCAGTGGGACCGCATGCGTGCGGGCTGGCCCGTGGTGGTGGGTGCTAGGGGAAATGCGCTGGCCCCGGTGCCACGAGTCGCGGGGGCGGTGATCATCGACGCCGACGACGAGTCCTATCGTTCGAGTGCGTCACCCACGTGGGACTCGGTGTCGATGTTGCGCGAGCGATGTCGTCTCGACGGCGCCGCCTTGTGGTGCACGTCGATGTTTCCCTCGCCGAGCCTGCTGGATCGCGCGACCTATCAGCGCGACGTCGAGAACGTGGGGGGCTGGCCTCGGGTCACACCGGTCGATCGACGGTTTCGGGATCCCCACGAGGGGGTCCTTTCGGGCGTCGCCCTGGGCGCCGCGCACGCGGCGCTCGAGGGCGATGAGCCCATCGCCGTGGTCGTCATCCTTCAGCGTCTGGGTACCGGACGCCTGGTGGCCTGCGCGAGGTGCGGCGAGCTCGCTCGCTGCGCCCAGTGCCACCAAGCCGAAGCAGAGGCGGGCGAGCAGTTGGCCTGCGCGGATCGCCACGAGGTGCGCGCGCGATTCTGTCGACACTGTGGCTCGACGAAGCTGCGCGGCGTGCGCTCGGGGGTGAGCACACTAGCTCGCGACGTCGCCGCCCAGCTGAGTCAGGCCGTGAGCGAAGTGACCGCGGCGTCGCGCGAGACGCCCCGCGCGCGCGTGGTGGTGGGCACCGAGGCCATCTGGCAGCAGGTGCGACGCTGTGGCGTGGTCATCTTCGCCGACTTTGACCAGTACCTGCTCGCGCCACGAGACTCAGCGCGTCGCAGCGCCATCACCGCCGTGGGCAAGGCCGGTCGTCTCGTGGGTTCGCGCCGCGAGGGCCGTGGTTCGGTGATCCTGCAGACGCGACGGGGCGACGACCCGGTGATCGACGCCCTGGTGAATGCCCACTTCGACGACTTGATACGTGAGGACGTCGAGACCGCCGAGGTCCTCGGGCTCCCTCCCTATGGCGCTCTGGCCCGGGTGAGTGGCCCGGGGGCCGAGGAGTACGTGGGCGCGCTAAGCACACCGGCGCTCACGATCATGAGCGCACCGAGTGGGTACGTGGTGCGCGCGCGCGACGTCGAGACCCTGACGAGCGCGCTACGCGAGGCGCCTCGACCCGCACAGAAGTTTCGCGTGGCCGTTGACTAGGTCGAGAGTGGATTTTTACCCACGGTAACCTGGAGCCCGTGAGCATCCTGCCCATTCGCACCTACGGCGACCTCGTACTCACGACGCCCACCACCGAGGTGGAGGAGATCGACGCGAGGATCGCCTCACTCGCCGCGTCGATGATCGAGACGATGCACGACGCTCCCGGAGTGGGTCTCGCGGCCAATCAGATCGGGGTGCAAAAGAGGATGTTCGTCTGGGACAAGGGCGAGGGTCCCCACGTTGTCATCAACCCAGTCATCATCGAGACCTCGGGGGAGTGGGTCTATGAGGAAGGGTGTCTGTCAGTGCCGGGTCTGAGTTGGGACATCGTGCGGCCCAACCAGGTCCACCTCAAGGGCTTTGACCTGGACGGCAACGAGCTGGACATCGAAACCGAGGAGTATCAGGGCCGAATCTTCCAGCACGAGTGCGACCACCTCGACGGGGTCTTGTTGGTGGAGCGTCTCAGCGAGGACCAGAAGCGAGACGCCAAGAAGTTCTTGCGCAAGCGCCGCGTGAGCCTGACCAAGGACCCCGACGGACTGCATCAACTGCTCGGAGAGTAGATGCGCCTCGTCTTCCTCGGTACTCCCGAGGCGGCGGTGGTGAGCCTCGAGGCGTTGCTCGCGGCGGGACACGACGTCGTGCTCGTCGTGACACGACCCGATCGCCGACGCGCTCGAGGTGCTCAGGTGAGTGCGAGCCCCGTGAAGATCGCGGCCCTGGCCCACGGTCTTCGTGTCACCCACCACCTCTCCGAGGCAGCGCACGCTGGGGCCGAGCGCGGGGTGGTGGTCGCCTACGGAGCGCTCATTCCTAAAGACGTCTTGGACGAGCTGGCGATGCTGAACGTTCACTTTTCTCTCCTGCCGCGCTGGCGAGGAGCCGCGCCGGTTCAGCGGGCGATCCTGGCCGGAGACCGCGAGACCGGCGTGTCGATCATCTCACTCGAAGAAACGCTCGATACGGGACCCGTGCACCTCGAGCGACGCACGCTCATCGGCGACGACACGCTGGGCGAACTCACGGGTCGCCTGGCCGTACTCGGGGCCGAGGCGCTGGTCGAGGTGCTGGCGGATCGCGACTTACTGGAGCATCCACGCCCCCAGAGTGGCGAAGCGACCTACGCGCACAAAATCGAAGCGCACGAGTATCGACTGTCACCGACGATGACGAGCCTTCTGGCCTCACGAACCGTTCGTCTGGGACGCGCCTACTTCGTCATGGATGACAAGCGCGTCGTCGTGGCGGCAGCTCGTGTGGCGAGCGACGGTGGTGAGCCCGGCTGGGTCCAAGAGCGTGGCCGCGACGTGCTGCTCGGGGTGAGTGACGGGTCCCTCGCGTTGGATGAGGTGCGCCCCGATGGCCGCGCGACGATGGCGGCTCGTTCCTGGTGGGGGGGACTGCGCCCGGCTCAAGACCGACGGCGCTGGTCCTAGGCTGGGCGCGTGACGGTCATCGACGCGGGTCCCACCGGGAAGATCCGCATTGCGCCCTCAATTCTCTCGGCTGACTTTGGTGAACTCGGCCGCTGCATTGAGGAAGTCGACGCCGAGACGGACTGGCTGCACGTGGACATCATGGACGGTCACTTTGTACCCAATATCACGATCGGCCCACCGGTGGTGGCGAGTCTGCGCGACTACAGCGCGCGATTCTTCGACTGCCATCTCATGATGACCGATCCCGGGCTCTACTTAGAGGCGTTCGCACGCGCGGGCGCCAACGGGTGCAGCGTTCACGTGGAAGTCGGCCACACACTCTCACTCATCGAACAGGCTCGCTCGCTGGGTCTGCGCATCGGACTGGCGGCCAATCCAGATACCCCGTTTGAGGCGGTCGCGCCCTTCCTGGGTGACATCGACCTGCTCCTGCTCATGACGGTCTTTCCCGGTTTCGGGGGACAGTCGTTCATCGCCGACGTGATGGACAAGGTCGCCGTGGCGCGCGACGAGATTGATCGTTTGGACCTTGCTTTGGACATCGAAGTTGACGGTGGGATTGACGTTGAGACGGCCCCGGTGGCCGTACGGGCGGGGGCCAACGTGCTGGTGGCGGGCTCGGCCATCTTCAAGAGGCCCGACCCCCTGGGCGCCGCACGAGAGTTGCGCGACGCCGCAGGGAGCGTGCGCTCGTGAAGTTTTCTCTCACTGAACTGATGCAGATGGCCATGGCCGAGGGCGACAAAGCGCGCCTGCACGCGCCACCGAACCCGTGGGTGGGTGCGTTGATCGTGGACGATCGCGGCGTGATCGTCGGCGAGGGGCACACCCAGGCGCCCGGGGAGTCGCACGCCGAGATCGAGGCGCTGCGCCGAGCGGGCGCGGCAGCGCGCGGAGCCACGATGGTCGTGACGCTGGAACCCTGCAGTCACGTGGGACGCACGGGCCCGTGCGCCGTGGCGATCATCGAGGCCGGGATCGCCCGCGTGGTCATCGCCACCATCGACCCCGATCCGCGCGTCGCGGGGACCGGGGTCGAGCTGCTCAAGGCCTCGGGGGTCGACGTCGAAGTCGGCGTGGAAGCCGACGCCGTGCGAGCCCAGCTCGCGGCCTATCTCTGGCAGAGAGTCACCGCCCGGCCCTACGTCGTGGCCAAGGTCGCGAGCACCCTGGACGGGGTCGTGGCGATGGCCGACGGCACGAGTCAGTGGATCACCGGGCCCGAGGCTCGTCGTGACGCGCACCTGTTGCGCGCCCAGAGTCAGGCCATCGTCGTGGGAGCTGGAACGGTGCGTAGCGACGACCCCGCGCTGACGGCTCGCCTCGACGACATTGTGATCGAGCCACTGCGCGTGGTGCTCGGTCGCGCGCCCGAAGGAGCCAGGGTCCGGCCCTGCCTCGAACTGTCGGGAGACCTGGGACTCGTGCTCGACGAACTGGGCCGACACGACGTACTCCAGGTCCTCGTCGAAGGCGGGCCGAGCACCACGAGTGAGTTCTTTGAAGCCGGGCTCGTCAATCACGTCGTGTGGTATCAGGCCCCAGCTTTCGCCGGGGCGCTCGGTACCCTCGCGGCACTGAAAGGCCTGTCGACCCCTACGATGGAAGCCCTAAAGCGGGGTCGGCTCATGGACGTACGTAGGATTGGTGACGATATCCGCATTGACGTGGAGGTTTCATGAGTCTGGCGACGATCGACGAGGCGGTAGAGCAGCTACGCC